>NZ_JBSGYQ010000003.1:0-196445 GCF_053610585.1 Streptomyces sp. NPDC054887
GGCCGCGCCCTTCCCATGTCGCTACGCGATCGACGCCAGCAGCCGCGACACCCGCTCCGGCGGCACACCTGCCGTGAGCAGCGCGGTCGACGCCGCTGCCCGGCCGCCGTCCGCGGCGTCGAGTGCGCCGTCGTTGACGGCCTCCATCAGCCCGAAGAGCGTCTGCTCGTGTACGTAGGCGAGCGCCGCCGGCGGCAGTGTGGACCGGAACACCCCGGCGTCCACGCCGCGCCGCAGCAGGTCGACGCAGTCCCTGCGCACCGGGGCCAGGCGCTGCTTGATGCCCTCCATCGTGACGCTGCGCTGGGCGAGAGCCACCAGCAGCCGGTAGCGGTCGGCGATCCGCCACACCGCGAGGGTCGCGCGGGCCAGAGCCTCCGCCGGGTCGGCGACGCCGTCGCGGCCCGCCGCGTGTGCCTCGGAGACGGCCGCCACCGCGCTGTCCACGAGGGCCGCGACGAGCGCCTCGCGGCTGGGGAAGTGCCCGTAGACCGTTCTGCGGACCACGCCGGCCGCCCGCGCGATCTGGTCCATGGAGGCGTCGGGGTCGCGCAGCAGTTCGGCGAGCGCGACGTCCAGGATGCGGCGGCGATTGGCGTCGGCCCTGATACCGGAGGTCATGCCCCCATTTTGCACATCGCTGTGCAGGCGACTAAATTGCACAACGTTGTGCAGTTGCACAGTCATGTGCAAAACCATGGAAGGGTGTGGAGCCGTGCGCCTGGTCGTGAACCAGCCGGTGGAGGACATGGAGCAGCCGTACCGGCGGCGCTGGTGGGCGCTGCTCGTCCTGTGCCTCAGTCTGCTGATCATCGTGATGGCCAACACCGCTCTGACGGTCGCCGCTCCCGACATGACGCAGGACCTCGGGCTCAGCAGCGCGGACCTCCAGTGGGTCATCGACGGCTACACCGTCCCGTACGCCGCGCTGATGCTCCTGCTCGGCGCGATCGGCGACAAGTACAGCCGGCGCGGGGCCCTCGTGCTCGGCCTGGTCGTCTTCGGCGGGGGAGCGGTCGCCGGCTCGCTGGTGGACAGCTCCGAGGGCGTGATCGCCGCTCGCGCGGTGATGGGCGTCGGCGCGGCGATGATCATGCCCGCCACGCTCTCGCTCCTCGCCGCGACCTTCCCGCGCGCCGAGCGCGCCAAGGCGATCGTGCTGTGGACGGCCACCGCCGGTCTCGCCATCGCCGCGGGCCCGCTGGTCGCCGGCGCGCTGCTGGAGAACCACGGCTGGGCGTCGACGTTCCTGATCAACGTGCCGGTGGCGGTCCTGGCGATCGTCGGCGCGTTCGTCCTGGTCCCGCCGTCGAAGGCCGCCCACCACGGGCGCATCGACTACGTCGGGGGTCTGCTGTCCGTCGTGTGGATCGCCGCCCTCGTCTACATGATCATCCAGGGCCCGCACTTCGGCTGGGACGCGAAGGCGGTCACCGCCGCCGTCGTCGCCGGGGCCGCTCTCGCGCTGTTCGTCGGGTGGGAGCTGCGCCACCCCCGGCCGGTCCTCGACGTGCGCCGCTTCCTCGACCGTGGCTTCGCGGGCTCCAACCTGGCCGTCGCCCTCTTCTTCCTCGCGGTGTTCGGCGCGTTCTACTTCCTCACCCAGCACCTCCAGTTCGTCCTCGGTCACGACGCCTTCGAGACGGGCGTGCGGATGCTGCCGCTGGCCGGCGCCGTCTTCGCCGGCTCCGCCCTGACCGGCTTCCTCACCCCCCGCCTCGGCATGCGGATCACGGTCACGGCGGGCATGGCCGGCGGCACGGCCGCCCTCGCCCTCCTCACCCGGATCGACGCCGACTCGACGTACGGCGACTTCGTCCTGCCGCTGGTGATCCTGGGTCTGGCCATCGGGCTGTCCCTCTCACCGTGCACCGACGCGATCATGGGCGCCTTCCCCGAGGCGGAGCTGGGCGTCGGCGGCGCGGTCAACGACACCTCGCTGGAGCTCGGCGGCTCGCTCGGCATAGCCGTCCTGGGCTCGGTGCTGGCCGGTTCCTACTCCTCCCACCTCGCCGACGCCACCGCCGGCACGAAGCTGCCCGGGGACGCGCTGAGCACCGCCCAGGACTCCGTCGGCGCCGGTTACGCCGTCGCCCAGGGCATCGGCGACCAGGCGAAGCAGCTCGCGGGCCGGGCGGGGAATGCGGGCACACCGGAGCAGGCCGCCCAGCTCAAGGGCCAGGCGGAGCAACTCGCCGACGGAGCACGGCAGATGGCCGACGCGGTCGGCGGCGCGTTCTCCGACGCGGTCGCGCACACCAGCCTGATCGGCGCCGCGATCCTCGGCGCGGGAACGGTGCTCGTCGCCGTACTCCTGCCGCGCCGGGCCAAGGCGACCGGGGACGCCGAACCGGCACGCACCGGCGTGTGAACCCGGCGCCGCCCCTTGCCTTGACGCCGACGTCAAGGAATACCGTCGGGGCATGCGAATCGGCGAGCTGGCGCGGCGGGCGGGGACGACCACCCGGGCGCTGCGTTACTACGAGTCCCGCGGGCTCCTCCCCGCCCGGCGTGCGGTCAACGGCTACCGCACGTACGACGAGGAGGACCTGCGGCTCCTGCGGCAGATCCGGACCCTGCGGGACTTCGGGTTCGAGCTGGAGGAGACCCGGCCCTTCGTGGACTGCCTGCGAGCCGGCCACCCGGCGGGGGACTCCTGCCCGGCCTCGCTGGAGGTCTACCGCCGCAAGCTGGCCGAACTCGACGCGCTGATGGACCAGTTGGACGCCGTCCGCACCCAGGTGGGCGCCCAGCTCGCCCGAGCCGAGCTCGCGGCCGGCGCGGAACTGCCGGGCGGCCCCGAGCCGCGCTGCGAGCTGACGCACGACGGATTCACGGATGCACGGACCGGCGGACCGACGGAATCGAGGAGACGGTGATGATACGAGCAGCGGGTGTCGACGCGGTGACGGACGCGACCTTCGAGACGGATGTGCTGCGGTCCGACCGGACCGTTCTGGTGGAGTTCACCGCCGACTGGTGCGGCCCGTGCCGCCAGCTCGCGCCCGTGCTGAGCGAGGTGGCCCGCGAGGAGGCGGACCGGCTCAAGGTCGTGCAGCTGGACGTGGACGCCAATCCGGAGACGACGATCCGGTACGGCGTGCTGTCGATGCCGACGCTGATCGTCTTCCGGGACGGCGAACCCGTACGGCAGATGGTCGGCGCCCGCCCGAAGCGCAAGCTCCTGGCGGAGCTCGCCGACGTGTGACCGGAGAGGCCGGCGCGCCGGCCTCTCCGCACGGCTGACGCGGACAAAAGAAATACCCCGGGGAATTGACACCCGGGGTATTTCTCTGCGTATATTGAGCGTTTCTGCGACCTGATTTACATTGGGTTGCAGAGGTGCCGTATAAACACAGCGTAGCTTGTTGGGAGCTGAATTGTCAACCGAGGAATTTCAGAAGGAGCAGGAATTCATCACCGGTCTCTACGCGCGCCTCGACGACCTGCGTGAGGAGGCCGAATCCACCGTGCGTTCCGCATTGACGCAGGTGGGATCGGGTCAACAGGCGAAGCTGGAACGCGATGTACTGGTGGCCGAGCAGTCCGGACTGCTCGCCGCATTCAACGCGGGGGAGAGCGGTCTGTGCTTCGGCCGGCTCGACTTCCAGGACGGACGCCAGTACCACATGGGGCGCATCGGAATCCGGCAGAACGACGCCGACCGCACCCCGCTCGTCGTGGACTGGCGGGCCGACATCGCCCGCCCCTTCTATCTCGCGACCGGATACTCGCCGATGGGCCTGCGCCGCCGCCGGCACATCACCACCGAGGGCCGCACGGTCACCGCGCTGCACGACGAGATCCTGGACCTCACCGACACCACCCGCACCGGCCACGAGGGCTCCGCCGCCGACACCGTGCTGCTGGCCGCGCTCGACGCGGCGCGCTCCGGACGCATGCACGACATCGTGCAGACCATCCAGGCCGAACAGGACCGCATCATCCGGGCCCCGCACCAGGGCGTCCTCGTCGTCGAGGGCGGCCCCGGCACCGGCAAGACCGTCGTCGCGCTGCACCGGGCGGCGTACCTCCTCTACGCCTACCGGGAGCTGCTCGCGCGCCGCGGTGTGCTGGTCGTCGGACCCAACCCGGCCTTCCTCTCCTACATCGGCGAGGTGCTGCCCTCGCTCGGCGAGACGGGGGTGCTGCTGGCGACCGTGGGCGAACTCTTCCCCGGCGTCGCCGCCACCGGCGCCGACACCGCGGCCGCCGCCGAGGTCAAGGGCCGCGCCGCCATGGCGGACGCGCTCGCCCGCTTCGTACGGGACCACCAGACCGTGCCCGACCCGGGCATCGAGATCGAGCACGACGACGGCACGCTCGTACTGGACCGGGCGATGGCGGAGGACGCCCGGGCAGCCGCCCGGCAGACCGGACTTCCGCACAACCTCGCCCGCCCCCACTTCGCCTTCCACGTCATCGACGCCCTCACCGAGCAGCTCGCCGACCGGCTCGGCGCCGACCCGTACGGCGGCCCCAACTTCCTCGGCCCCGACGACGTCGCCCAGCTCGGCAAGGCCATCGCGCTCAGCGGCGAGGTGCACGCCGCGATCGACGGGCTCTGGCCGGTGCTCACCCCCCAGCAGCTCGTCGAGCGCTTCCTCGCCGAACCGGCCCATCTGCCCGCCGCCGACGCCGGGACGATCCGGCGCACCGGCGGCGAGTGGACCCCCGCCGACGTGCCGCTGCTCGACGAGGCCGCCGAACTGCTCGGCCGGGACGACTCGGCAGCGCGGGCCGCCGAGGAGGCCGAGCGCCAGCAGCGCATCGCCTACGCGCAGGGCGTGCTGGACGTCGCGTACGCCTCCCGGACCTACGAGTTCGAGGACAAGGAGGAGCTCGACGCGGACGCGTCCGAGGTCCTGGGCGCGCACGACATCGTGGACGCCGAGCGGATGGCCGAGCGCCACGAGGAGACCGACCACCGCAGCACCGCCGAGCGGGCCGCCGCCGACCGCACCTGGGCCTTCGGCCACATCATCGTCGACGAGGCGCAGGAGCTGTCCGCCATGACCTGGCGGCTCCTGATGCGCCGCTGCCCCACCCGTTCCATGACGCTGGTCGGCGACCCGGCGCAGACCGGCGACCCGGCGGGCTGCGACTCCTGGCAGCAGATCCTCGACCCGTACGTCGGGACCCGCTGGGAGCACACCCGCCTCGGCGTGAACTACCGGACGCCGGCCGAGATCATGCGGGTCGCTGCCGGTGTGCGCCGGGCCGAGGACCCCGCCTTCGAACCGCCCGGCTCGGTGCGCTCCACGGGCGCCCGCCCCCGGGCGTACGCCGCCGGACCGGACGACCTCCCGGCCGTCGTCGCCACGACGGTCGCGGACCTGGCCGGCGAGGAGGGCCGGCTGGCCGTCGTCGCGCCCGGCGCGCTGCACCCGGACCTCGTCGCCGCGCTGCCCGGGGCGTCGTACGGGGCCGCGCCCGATCTCACGCGGCCCGTGGTGCTCCTCGACCCGCGGCAGGCCAAGGGCCTGGAGTTCGACGCCGTGGTCGTCGTCGAGCCCGGACGGATCCTGGCCGGCTCGCCGCGCGGAGCCAACGACCTCTACGTCGCCCTCACCCGGGCCACCCAGCGGCTCGCCGTCGTCCACACGAAAGCCCTCCCCGCATGCCTGCGGGAAGGGCTCGCGAGCGGGACGGAGGCCGAGGTCAGGCCGGCTTGAGCCACACCGTCGCCAGCGGCGGCAGCGTCAGCTCCAGATACGGCCTGCCGCCGCCCGCCCCGGCCGGCTCCGGCTTGAGCGGCTCGGTGTTGCGCACGTCGCTGCCGCCGTACCGGGCCGCGTCCGTGTTCAGCACCTCCGTCCAGGCCGGGATCAGGTCCGGCACGCACAGCCGGTAGCCCTGGCGCACCACCGGCGAGAAGTTGGACACGGACAGCAGCGGGCCGCTCTTCGCGTCGAAGCGCAGGAACGCGAAGACGTTGTCCTCGGCGGCGTCGCCCAGCACCCAGGCGAAGCCGTCGGGGACGGTGTCCAGTTCCCACAGCGCGGGTGTGCCGGCGTACACCTGGTTGAGGTCGCGGACCAGGTCGCGCACGCCCCGGTGGTCCGGCTCCGCCGAGTACGACGGGTCGAGCAGCCACCAGTCGGGCCCGTGCCCCTCCGACCACTCGGCCCCCTGGGCGAACTCCTGCCCCATGAACAGGAGCTGCTTGCCGGGGTGCGCCCACATGTAGCCGAGGTACGCGCGGTGGTTGGCGCGCTGCTGCCACCAGTCGCCCGGCATCTTGCTCACCAGCGCCTGCTTGCCGTGCACCACCTCGTCGTGCGAGATCGGCAGGACGTAGTTCTCGCTGTACGCGTACACCATCGAGAAGGTCATCTCGTTGTGGTGGTACTTGCGGTGCACCGGCTCCTTGCTGACGTACACCAGCGAGTCGTGCATCCACCCCATGTTCCACTTGAGACCGAAGCCCAGGCCGCCGCTGTCGGTGGGACGCGTGACGCCGTCCCAGGCCGTGGACTCCTCGGCGATCGTCACGACACCGGGGTTGCGGCGGTAGACGGTCGCGTTCATCTCCTGGAGGAAGGCGACGGCGTCCGGGTTGTCACGCCCGCCGAACTCGTTCGGCGCCCACTGGCCCTCCTCGCGCGAGTAGTCGAGGTAGAGCATCGAGGCGACCGCATCGACGCGCAGGCCGTCGATGTGGAACTCCTCGCACCAGTAGGTGGCGTTGGCGACCAGGAAGTTGCGCACCTCGGGGCGGCCGTAGTCGAATTCGAGGGTGCCCCAGTCGGGGTGCTCGGAGCGCCGCCAGTCCTCGTGCTCGTACAGGTTCGGGCCGTCGAACCGGGCCAGCGCCCAGTCGTCCTTCGGGAAGTGCGCCGGCACCCAGTCCATGATGACGCCGATGCCCGCCCGGTGCAGCGACTCCACCAGGTACCGGAAGTCGTCGGGCGTGCCCATGCGGGCCGTCGGGGCGTACAGGCCGGTGACCTGGTAGCCCCACGAGCCGCCGAAGGGGTGCTCGGCGACCGGCATCAGCTCGACGTGCGTGAAGCCCAGGTCGGCGACGTACGCGGGAAGCTGCTCCGCCAGCTCGCGGTACGAAAGTCCGGGCCGCCAGGACGCCAGGTGCACCTCGTAGACCGAGAACGGCGCCCGGTGCACGGGCCGGTCGGCCCGGTGCTCCATCCACTCCTGGTCGCGCCACACGTGGTGCGATGCCGTCACGATCGACGCGTTGGCGGGCGGGCACTCGGTGCGCCGGGCCATCGGGTCCGCGCGCATGGTGTGGCTGCCGTCCGGACGCATGATCTCGAACTTGTAGAGCGTCCCCTCCTCGACGCCGGGCACGAACAGCTCCCAGACGCCGGACGAGCCGAGGGAGCGCATCGGGAACCCGGTGCCGTTCCACAGGTTGAAGTCGCCCACGACGCGCACGCCGCGCGCGTTCGGCGCCCACACGGTGAAGCGGGTGCCGCTCACGCCCTGGTGCACCATGGGCTGCGCGCCGAGCGCCCGCCACAGCTCCTCGTGGCGGCCCTCGCCGATCAGGTACAGGTCCAGTTCGCCGAGGGCGGGCAGGAAGCGGTACGGGTCCTGCACCTCCAGCTCGTTGTCCTCGTACGTGACGACCAGGCTGTACTCCGGCGGCACGGCGTCCAGCGGCAGTACGCCGGAGAAGAGCCCGTCGCCGTCGTCGTGCAGCGCGGTGCGCGCTCCGCCGGCCAGCACGGCGACGCCCCGGGCGAAGGGCCGCAGGGCGCGGAAGACGACACCGCCGCCCTCGACGGGATGGGCGCCGAGCAGCCCGTGCGGGTCGTGGTGGCCGCCGGCCAGCAGCCGGTCGCGGTCGGCGCCCCGGAGCGCCGGACCGTCCGGCTGCTCCGGGATCCCGTCGCCGGCCGCGGGGGCGACGGCGGATCCGGTCTCCGGCGCGGGAAGCGGGGCCTGCTGTGCGGGAGCGGCGGCCCGCCGGGGTTTGGCCGACTTCGTCGCCCTGGCGGGCCTGGCCGCCTTGGACGCGGCGGCCCGCGGGGTGCCGGGCTCCGCGTCCTGTGCGGCCTTGACCGCGGAGTCGGGGAGACCGGCGGCAGCGGCGGCGGGCTGCGCGGCCTTGGCCGGCTTCGCCTGCTTCACCGCCCGCGCGGGCTTGCGGGGCGGCGGGGTCTCGGCGGCCCGCACGGGCAGCGGAGCGTCCTGCGCCGGCTCGACGGCCTCGGCCTGCTTCGGCGCCCTCGCGGCCTTGGCTCGCTTGCGCGGCGGTGCGGCCGGCGCGGTCTCCGGCGGCGTGGGCGCGTTCGGGGGTTCGGCGGACTTGCGGGAGGGTGGACGGGGGGTCACGGGTGCGGCCTCCTCGGGAGGATCCGGTCAGGTGCGGTGGACGGGGGAAGGGTGGCTGGTTCACGCCGCCCGCAGGCGGCGGCGCACGGCCCTCGTGGAGGGGCGGGGCGGGCGGACGCGGTGTCCGCCGCCCCGTGTGCGCGGGCGGGAGGGCGCCGGCTCACGGCGTCGGCCCCGTGATTCGGCCGGTGTCCGGCGGCGGGTCGGGCGCGCGGTGGCCGGTGGTGTCCGACGACGGCGCGGGGTGGCTGTGCGGCGGGGTGCCGGGCGGCCGGGTGCTGCCGTGCCGCGCGGTCCCGGAGTGCGGACCGCCGGTGCGCAGCGGGGTGGTGTCCGGACGGTGGCCCGGCGCGCCGGCCTCGGACGCCGACGCGAGGCGGTGGATGGCCGCCAGCGGCACGGGCAGCCAGTCCGGCCGGTGGCGGGCCTCGTAGAGGACCTCGTACACCGCCTTGTCCGTCTCGTACGCCCGCAGGAGCTCCGGTTCGTCCCTCGGGTCCGTCCCGGACGCCTTCGCGTAGCCGTCGCAGAACGCCTCCCGGCACCGTGTCGCCCACTCCGCGTCCCACGGCTGGTGGCTGCGGGCCGCGTAGTCGAAGGACCGCAGCATGCCCGCCACATCGCGTACGACCGGCTGCGGACGCCGCCGCTCCGTGAGCGGGCGCGACGGCTCGCCCTCGAAGTCGATGACGGACCACTCGCCGTCGGGCGCCCGGAGCGTCTGGCCCAGGTGCAGGTCGCCGTGGACCCGCTGGGCCGGCCACGCCCGTCCCGCCCGCCCCCGCGCCGCGAAGGCGTCGAACGCCGTGCGCAGCGCGGGGACGTACGGAACCAGCGCGGGCACGGCCTGCGCCGCCGCGTCGAGGCGCTCGGTCATGGCCGCGGCGAGTGCCTCGGTCTGCTGCCGGCGCAGTGTCGCCGTCGGCAGGGCGAGGGCGAGCGCGGTGTGCACCTCGGCGGTGGCCCGCCCCAGCGCCGCGGCGTCGGCGGTGAAGTCGTCACCGGCCGCCAGCGCCCGCAGCGCGCGCTGCCAGCCGTCCTCGGAGCCGTGCAGGAAGGGCTGGAGCACCCCCAGGGTGTACGGCTCGTACGGATCACCGGAGTTGTCGGCCTCGAACCAGGCGACCGGAGCGGGCACCCGCCGGCACCCCTCGCGGGCCAGGGCGAGCGGCAGCTCCAGGTCCGGGTTGGAACCGGGGCTGACCCGGCGGAAGACCTTGAGGATGAACGAATCTCCATAGACGAGGGACGAGTTGGACTGTTCGGCGCCGAGCGGCCTGGGCGTGAGCCCCGGCGGGATGACGGCCGACGGGTCGCGCTCGAAGCGCAGCGCCCCCGGCGCGCCGGTGTTGCGCAGCCGTTCCAGCAGCAGACCCGCCAGCCGCGGGTCGAGCAGCGCGTCGTACACGGTGAGACCGGCCAGCGGTCCCTCCTGGACGTGCCCGACGAGGGCCGGGGCCAGCCTTGGCGGCAGCGCCTGCCGTACGCCGAGCAGCAGTTGGTAGCAGTCGGCGACCGGCGGCGCCGACGGGCCGTGAGAGGGCCCGGCGGGCTGCTGGACGCCGACCAGCAGGTGCAGCAGGCCGGGAGCTCCCGTGCCGCCGCCGGAGCCGCTGCCGGTGGGCAGCAACTCCGTGGCGGCGACGAGCGAGAACCCGGCGACCGGGCGTCCCTTGCCGGCGAACCACCGCTGCCTGGGCAGCCATTCGTGCAGCAGCGGCGCCAGTGAGGGGAGCAGGGCCGGGGGTGGCGCCGGCCCAGTGGCGCGGCGGGCGGCCGTACTCCGGGTGGATGCAGCCTCCGACATGGCATCGCGTCCTTTCCCCGGGCACACCACAGGATGCGCAGAGTGTCCCGGATTGCGACCGTAGCTGTCCGGGCGGTGCGTGGGGTTCTCCCCGCAGTCGAAACGCGGGAAGTGTCGGGTCGGGGATCGTCCGTACGGACCCGATATGACGGGATGAGTGCCCACGGCGGGGCGGGGGAAACCGCCCTGCCGCAGAAGGCACTTCAGGCGCGCTTGACCGGAAGCGGCGTGGCGTCCTTGCGCAGCCGGAACCAGTAGAAGCCGTGACCTGCGAGGGTCAGCAGATACGGCCATTCGCCGATGGCCGGGAAGCGCACCCCGCCGATCAGTTCGACCGGGTGCCGGCCGTTGAAGGTCTGGAGATCGAGTTCCGTCGGCTGGGGGAAGCGCGAGAAGTTGTGGACGCACAGCACCAGGTCGTCCTTGTACTCGCGCAGGAACGCGATCACCGCGGGGTTGGTCGACGGCAGCTCGGTGTACGAGCCCAGGCCGAAGGCCGGGTTCTGCTTGCGGATCTCGATCATCCGCCGGGTCCAGTGCAGCAACGAGGAGGGCGAGGTCATCGCCGCCTCCACGTTGGTCACCTGGTACCCGTAGACCGGGTCCATGATGGTGGGGAGGTAGAGGCGTCCCGGGTCGCAGGACGAGAAGCCCGCGTTGCGGTCGGGCGTCCACTGCATGGGGGTGCGCACGGCGTCCCGGTCGCCGAGCCAGATGTTGTCGCCCATCCCGATCTCGTCGCCGTAGTACAGGATCGGCGACCCCGGCAGGGACAGCAGCAGAGCCGTGAACAGCTCGATCTGGTTGCGGTCGTTGTCGAGGAGCGGGGCGAGCCGCCGCCGGATGCCGATGTTGGCGCGCATCCTCGGGTCCTTGGCGTACTCCGCGTACATGTAGTCGCGCTCTTCGTCCGTCACCATTTCGAGGGTCAGCTCGTCGTGGTTGCGCAGGAAGATGCCCCACTGGCAGTTGGACGGGATGGCCGGGGTCTTGGCCAGGACTTCCGACACCGGGTAGCGCGACTCACGGCGTACGGCCATGAAGATGCGCGGCATGACCGGGAAGTGGAAGGCCATGTGACACTCGTCGCCGCCCTTCTTGAAGTCGCCGAAGTAGTCGACGACGTCTTCGGGCCACTGGTTGGCCTCGGCGAGGATCACGGTGTCCGGGTAGGACGCGTCGATCTCCTTGCGCACCCGCTTGAGGAACTCGTGGGTGCGGGGGAGGTTCTCGCAGTTCGTTCCCTCCTCCTGGTAGAGGTACGGAACGGCGTCGAGGCGGAAGCCGTCGATGCCCAGGTCCAGCCAGAAGCGCAGGGCGGAGATCATCTCCTCCTGCACGGCCGGGTTCTCGTAGTTGAGATCCGGCTGGTGGGAGAAGAAGCGGTGCCAGAAGTACTGCTTGCGGACCGGGTCGAAGGTCCAGTTGGACGTCTCGGTGTCCACGAAGATGATCCGGGCGTCCTGGTACTGCTTGTCGTCGTCGGCCCAGACGTAGTAGTCGCCGTACGGCCCCTCGGGATCGGAGCGCGACTCCTGGAACCACGGGTGCTGGTCGCTCGTGTGGTTCATGACGAAGTCGATGATCACGCGCATGCCGCGCTGGTGGGCGGCATCCACGAACTCCACGAAGTCGGCCAGGTCGCCGAACTCGGGGAGGACGGAGGTGTAGTCGGAGACGTCGTAACCGCCGTCTCGCAGCGGTGACTTGAAGAACGGCGGCAGCCAGAGGCAGTCGACACCGAGCCACTGGAGGTAGTCCAGCTTGGCGGTGATGCCCTTGAGGTCGCCTACGCCGTCTCCGTTGCTGTCCTGGAAGGAGCGGACGAGCACCTCGTAGAACACCGCCCGCTTGAACCACTCGGGGTCGCGGTCCTTGGCGGGGGTGTCCTCGAACGTGTCGTGGACGGGCTCATTGACGATCATGATGTGGGTGACCCTCCGATCGGCGGGGACGGTCGCAGGACGACGATGTGCGCGGGCGTACGGCCCGGCTCGAGGCGCACATAGTTGGCCCTGCCCCAGTGGTAGGTCTCACCGGTGAGCTCGTCGCGCACCGGGACGGAGTCGGACCAGTCGAGGCCGAGTTCCGGCATGTCCAACGAGACCGTGGCCTCCTGGGTGTGGTGAGGGTCGAGGTTGACGACCACCACAACGATGTTCGAACCGGAGCGCTTCGAGTACGCGATGACCGCGTCGTTGTCGGCGTGGTGGAAGTGCAGATCGCGCAGCTGCTGAAGCGCCGGGTGACGGCGGCGCACCCGGTTGAGGGTGGTGATCAGCGGGGCGATCGTGCGGCCCTCGCGTTCCGCCGACTCCCAGTCGCGCGGCCGCAGTTGGTACTTCTCCGAGTCGAGGTACTCCTCGCTGCCCGGCTTGGCCGGCGTGTTCTCGCACAGCTCGTAGCCCGCGTACACGCCCCAGGACGGCGCCAGGGTGGCGGCCAGCACCGCCCGCACCTCGAAGGCGGGACGGCCGCCGTGCTGGAGGTAGGCGTGCAGGATGTCCGGGGTGTTCACGAAGAAATTGGGACGCATGTACGAGGCGGCGTCCCCGGTGAGCTCCGTGAGGTACTCGGTCAGCTCCTGCTTGGTGTTGCGCCAGGTGAAGTACGTGTACGACTGCTGGAAGCCGATCGCGCCCAGCGTGTGCATCATCGCGGGACGGGTGAACGCCTCGGCGAGGAAGATCACGTCCGGGTCGGTGCGGTTGATGTCCGCGATGACCGTCTCCCAGAAGACCACCGGCTTGGTGTGCGGATTGTCGACACGGAAGATCCGCACGCCGTGGCTCATCCACAGCCGCAGCACCCTCAGCGTCTCCTCGACCAGGCCGGGCATGTCGGCGTCGAAGGCGATCGGGTAGATGTCCTGGTACTTCTTCGGCGGGTTCTCGGCGTACGCGATCGAGCCGTCGGCGCGGTGGTGGAACCACTCGGGGTGCTCCTTGACCCAGGGGTGGTCCGGCGAGCACTGGAGCGCGAAGTCCAGTGCGATCTCCATCCGCAGGTCCCGGGCGCGCGCCACGAAGTCGTCGAAGTCCGCGAAGGTGCCGAGGTCGGGGTGGATCGCGTCGTGGCCGCCGGCCGCCGAACCGATCGCCCACGGCACGCCGACGTCCTTGGACGACGCCGCCAGTGTGTTGTTGGGGCCCTTGCGGTGCGTGGTGCCGATGGGGTGCACCGGCGGCAGGTACACCACGTCGAAGCCCATCGCGGCGACGGCGGGCAGCCGCTCGGCCGCCGTCTTGAACGTGCCGCTCTTCACCCGTCCCCGCTTGTCGGTACGGGCGCCCTCCGAGCGCGGGAAGAACTCGTACCAGGAGCCGAAGAGCGCGCGCTCGCGCTCCACCAGCAGCGGCATCTCGGGCGAGGAGGTCACCAGCTCGCGCAGCGGGTGGCGGCCGAGTGCTGCGTCCGCCTCCGCGTCGAGCGCGGCGGCGAGCCGGACGGCGGGGGGCTTCGTCGTGTCGCGCAGCGCGTCGACGGCGGCGAGGACGGCCTCGCGCCCGTCCTTCTTCGGCACGCCGGACGCGGCCCGCTCGTACAGCTCCGCGCCCTCGGCGAGCACGAGCTCGGTGTCCTGGTCCGCCGCGATCTTGATGCGGGCGGCGTGGCGCCAGGTCGCCACGGGGTCGGACCATGCCTCGACGGCGTACGTCCACTGCCCCTCGGCGGTGGGCGTCACGCGCGCGCCCCACCGGTCGGTGCCCGGCGCGAGTTCGCGCATCGGCGTCCAGGGGCCCTCCCGGCCCGCCGGGTCACGCAGGACGACATTGGCGGCGACGGCGTCGTGGCCCTCGCGGAAGACGGTGGCGGTGACTTCGAACGTCTCACCGGCCACCGCCTTCGCCGGCCTTCTGCCGCAGTCGACGGCAGGACGTACGTCCAGGACAGGGATGCGACCGATCATTGGCTCACCTGGGGGCTGTGCGGCCGCGGACGAGCGCGGCTCGCGTTCGGGGGCTTTCTTGGGGTCTGTCCTTTTTATCTGCTCCGTTGGCGACTGGCGGGGTGCGGGCATCACCGCTCCTGTCCACGTTCACTCGGGTGGACCGACTTGGACCGACTTGGGGCCCACTGGCATGCGTACCGGTGGAGCCTTCCCTCGTACTCCGGGTGCGCAATCCGGCGCTGTGTTAACTACCGCCGCGTAAACGGTCCGAAAAAACGGCCCCGCCTTTCGGCGGGGCCGTTCGTCCTGCGGTGTCCGGTGGTGAGGTGCGGTCAGTTGTTGACCTGGAGCAGGCGGTTGGCCGAGCCGATGCCGCCACCCGTCACCTTGCCCTTGACCGACTTGGCGGTCAGGACGCCGCCGACCTGCGCCGGGGTGGCCGTCGGGTTCGCGGCCAGGTAGAGCGCCGCCGCGCCGGCCGCGTGCGGGGCCGCCATCGAGGTGCCGGAGATGGTCTGCGTCGCCGTGTCACCCGTGTTCCAGGTGGACGTGATCGCCGCGCCGGGGGCGAAGAGGTCGAGCCTCGGACCCCAGTTGGAGAAGCTCGCGCGCGCGTCCGTGGACTCGGTCGCGCCGACCGTCACCGCCTCCGCGACACGGGCCGGCGAGAACAGGTGCGCCGGCAGCCCCTCATTGCCGGCCGCCACCGTGTACGTGACGCCGGACGCGATGGAGTTGCGCACGGCCGCGTCGAGCTGGGCGTTGCCCCAGCCGCCGAGGCTCATGTTGGCCACGGCGGGCTTCTTGGCGTTCTTGGTCACCCAGTCGATGCCCGCGATCACCTGGGACGTCGTACCGCCGCCCTCGCTGTCCAGCACCCGGACGCCGACGACCGTGGCCTTCTTCGCGACGCCGTACTTCGCGCCCGCGACGGTGCCGGCGACGTGGGTGCCGTGGCCGTTGCCGTCCTGGGCGCTGGCGTCGTTCTGGACGAAGTCCCAGCCGCTGATCGCCCGGCCGCCGAAGTCCTGGTGGGACGTACGGATGCCGGTGTCGATGACGTACACCCGCACGCCGGTGCCGGCGCTGTCGGGAGTCGTGTACGACTTGCTCAGGGGCAGGGAGGGCTGGTCGATCCGGTCCAGGCCCCAGACCGGGTTGGTCTGCGTGGCGCTGAGCCACACCTTGGTGTCCTGGACCACGGAGGCGACGTTCGGGTCGCCCGCGAGGCGCTTGGCCTCCGCCTCGTCCGCCTTCACCGCGTAACCGTTGAGCGCGGTGCTGTACGTGTGCTTGATCTTCGCCCCGTACTGCCGTGCCAGCTTGCTGCCGGCCGCCGACGGAGCCTTGATCCCCCCCGATCCCGTCTTGAGCGTGACGATGTAGCTGCCGCCGATCGAACCGGGTGAACCGGCTCCCAGTATTCGCCCCTCGGCGGGAGCGGCCTGCGCCGGAAGCGTGACGGCCGAAAGCACCGCTGCCGTGGTGACAGCGGTAACGGCACCTGCGAGACGCAGGCCGGAAATGCGTGTTCTGGTCATGTGCTGGGTCCCCTCCTCAACTTGGCGCACCTTATGCGGAGCGGGTCCGGCCCTCGCGACCGGTCCCCCGTCTGCTGCCGCGGACGCCTCCGGGCAGCCTCTCGTGCGCCGTGACGCACTACAAGACCGCACGTGGGACCGGTTTGGGCCGCCCGCCCGGTGAGGGCATCGAGGAGGTGGTCACCCAGGTTGTTCGCAGGTCCTCCCGATCTAGGAGGCGGCGGCCGTGTCGTCCGACCAGATCTGCCAGGGCTGCCGGGCCACCCACTCGTCCACCGGCGCCGGACGCACGGACAGCGCCTCGGCCGAGCTGCCGTCGTCGGCGGCCAGCAGACCGGGGTTCGCACCGCTCGCCATGTAGTGGTAGATGCCCGCGACGCCGGCCGCCGCCTGCGGGCCGACGGCCCGGGCCAGGCCCTCCTCGAAGACGTGCGGCGGCAGCGGCACGTACCGTACGTCCCGGCCGAGGCCCTGGGCGAACGACACCGCCAGCTCGTCGCCGGTCAGGCTCCGCCCACCGCCGATGTCCAGGGTCCGGCCGGCGACGCCGTCCACCGTCAGCGCCGCGTACACGGCCTCCGCGAGGTCCCGGTGGGAGAGCCAGGCGGTCCGCGTGCCGGCGGGCAGCGGGTAGGCCAGTACGCCGTCCTTGGCCAGCGCCGGGCCGTTCCACGGGCTGAAGAGGTTGTCGAGGTAGACGGGCGGGCGCAGCACCACCAGCTCCACACCGCTCCCGCGCAGGCTCTCCCGCAGCACGGTCTCGGCCAGCCGCCGGGTCTCGAAGGCCGCCACATCGGTGTGGGCCTCGGGGACGCGGGTGTTGGAGTTGTAGACGACTCTGCGCACGCCGGTCTCACGGGCCGCGTGCGCGATGTTGCGCGCGTACGTGCCGATCGTCTCGGCGTCGTACACCAGCGGCATCACGACCGAGGCGTGCGTGGCCCGCTCGAAGAGGTGGCGCACGTCGTCGGCGTTCGCCAGGTCGCCGGTGACGAACGCGGTGCCCGCCACCTGGGGGCGCTCGCTGTCGGGCTTGCGGGTCAGGGTGCGGATGCGGTGGTTCCGCTCGGCCAGCAGGCGGGCGACCGCGCCCCCCTGGAAACCGGTCGCCCCCACGACCGCCACGCGCATCGGAATCTGATCGGACATGAGTGTGTAGAGCCCTTCGATAGGGTGAGGCTGTCGCCGGGAACGGCCTTTCCAGGCTGGCGGCGGGGGCTTCGGCCGATCAATTAACAAACCGGGGCGAGGGTTGAGGGATCGTCCAATGGACGCGAGGGAACGAGAAGCCGACGAGGGCGACGACCTGCTCAGCGAACTGCTGAAGCCCTTGCGTCTCACCGGTGTTTTCGACAGCCGCTGGCACGTGAACGCCCCCTGGGCCATCGAGGGCGACGCCGAGCAGAGCTGCGCCGTGCTGCACTACATCGTCGAGGGCGGGTGCTGGATCAGCGGGGAGGGCCAGACCCCGCTCGAACTGAACGCGGGCGACCTCGCCGTCTTCCCGACCGGGATCGCGCACCGGCTCTCGGACCGGCCGGACCGGCAGGGGGTGCCGCTGCGGGCCGTGCTGCCCGAGCGGCAGCCGGGTACGTCCGGCGAGATCAGGATCGCGGGGAAGGGCCCGGCGAGCCGGCTGCTGTGCGCCGGGCTCCACTACGACGCCAGTGCGGCCACCGGGCTCTACAAGGCGCTGCCGTGGGCCCTGGTGCTCGACGGGCCGCAGGTCGCCGCCGAACCGCTACTGCGGGACACCCTGCGGCTCCTCGCCGCGCCGGACCGGCCCGTCGGGCCCGGCGACCGGCTCATCACGCTCCGCGCGTTCGAGATGGCGCTGGTGCTCGCGCTGCGGCCGCTGCTGCGGCAGCTGGCCGACAACCCGGCGGCCCTGCCGGTGCTGCGCCACCCCGGCATCAGCCGCGCCATGGTGATCATCGCGACCCGGTTCGCCGAGCCGTGGACCATCGAGTCGCTGGCCCGTGAGGTCGGCATGTCCCGGTCGGCCTTCACCGCCGCCTTCCGCAGCCTCGTCGGGGACGCGCCGGCGCGCCATCTGACGGGGCGGCGGATGCAGGAGGCGGCCCGGCTGCTGCGGGAGACCACGGTGGCGCAGTCGGCGGTGCCCCAGCGCGTCGGCTACCAGAGTTCGGTCGGCTTCCACCTCGCGTTCCGCAAGTGGTTCGGCACGACGCCGGGGGAGTACCGGACGGCGGACGGCCTGGCGTAAAGACGGCGCTTTCACGCCCGACTGGCCGGTTCATAAGGACCGGTGGACGGGTGTTCATTGCCGGGGCGGGCGCGGCCAGACAGGCTCGGCAGCGGCAGTGCCGTTCCGTATGAGGAGAAATGGTGACGAGGTCCGGTCAGGATTATCTGGAATCGCTGCGAGACGGCCGAGAGGTGTGGCTGGACGGCGAGCGCGTCAAGGACGTCACCCGGCACCCCGCCTTCCGCAACACCGCGGGCTCCATCGCCCGCCTCTACGATCTCGCGCACGACTCGGCGCACACGCCCGTCCTCACCTCGGACGGCGTGCACCGCGCGTTCACGGTCCCGCGGTCCTACGAGGACCTGGTCGCCCGCCGCCGTGCCCACAAGGTGTGGGCCGAGGCCAGTTTCGGCTTCCTCGGCCGTACGCCCGACTACATGGCGGCCGGCGCGACCGGATTCGCGGCGCTCCCGCAGGTCTTCACCACACCGTCGTTCGACGGCGCCCCGAACGCGCTGGCCTACCACCGGCGGCTCGCCGAGGGCGACCTGTACCCCACGTTCACCATCACCAACCCGCAGATCGACCGGACCAGGTCCGCGTCCGAGCAGGAGGAGGACGACCTGGTCGTCCGCGTCGTCGCCGAGCGGGACGGCGGGATCGTCGTGCGCGGCGCCAAGATGATCGGCACCGGGGCCGTCTTCGGCAACGAGGTGATCGTCGGGACGATTGAGCCGCTCGCCCCGCAGGACGTGGAGCACGCGGTGTGCTTCTCCGTGCCGATCGACACCCCGGGCCTGAAGTTCCTGTCCCGCACGTCGTACGAGGCGCAGGCGCGCAGCGTCTTCGACAACCCGCTCTCCTCCCGCTTCGACGAGAACGACGCCCTCCTGGTCTGCGAGGACGTCTTCGTACCGTGGGAGAACGTCCTGGCCTACCGCAACGTCGACGCGAGCTTCGCGATGTGGTGGCAGACGCCGGCGTACGTGAACTTCGTGCACCAGGCGGCCACGCGCTTCTGGACCAAGCTGGAGTTCCTCACCGGCCTCGCCATCCTCGTTACCAAGGCCAACAACACCTACCAGCTGCCCCCCGTCACCCAGGCCATCGGCCGTCTGATGGGCAAGGTGGCCCAGGCCAAGGCATTCGTGCTGGCCGCCGAGGCGTCGTACGAGGACGTCGAGGGCGGGCAGGGCGTCAAACCCGGCAAGGAGATCTCCTTCGCGCAGCGCATCATGGCCGGCGAGCTCTACCCGCAGGCCGTGCAGGAGATCAAGACGCTCGCGGGCGGCGGCGTCATCCAGCTGCCCGCGTCCGCCGAGGACCTGCTGCACCCCGAACTCGGGCCGCTCGTGCGGAAGTACATCCGCTCGCCCGGACACCCCGCCGAGGACCGGATCAAGCTCCTCAAGCTGGCCTGGGACGCGCTCGGTTCGGAGTTCGCCGGCCGCCACGAGCAGTACGAGCGCTTCTACCACGGCGCCCCGCACATCTACCTCATGCAGCAGGCGTGGGAGGGCGACACCGGTGCGTGCGAGTCGCTCGCGCGGGCCTGCCTCGACGGATACGCGCTGGGAGCGGGCGGCGGGGAGCGCCCGGCGTCGTGAAGCGCTCCCCGAAGGCGGCCCTCGCGCTGCTCGCCTCCACCCAGCTGCTCCTCATCATGGACACCGCGATCATCAACGTCGCGCTGCCCTCGATCGGTGAGGATCTCGGCTCGGGCTCGGCGGGGCTGTCGTGGGTGGCCAACGCCTACCTCATCACCTTCGGCGGACTGCTGCTGCTCGGCGGGCGCGCCGCCGACCTGCTGGGCCACCGGCGGCTGTTCACCGCCGGGCTCGGGCTGCTGGCGGCCGCCTCCGCCGTCGGCGGGCTCGCCGGGACGGCCGGCGCGCTGGTGGCCGCCCGCGCCGTGCAGGGCGTGGGGGCCGCGTTCGCCGCGGCGGCGGCGTTCGCCCTGCTGCTGATCCTGTTCCCCGACGGGCCGGACCGGCACCGGGCGCTCGGCGCGTTCGCCGCGATGGGCGGACTCGGCGGCGTCCTCGGGACCGTCCTCGGCGGAGTCCTCACCGACCTGCTCGGCTGGCGCTCCACCTTCTGGCTCAACGTCGTCGTCGGACTGCTGCTCGCCGTATTGGCCCCGCGCCTCCTCGACGGCGGTACGCGCTCCGCCGAGCGCGGCTTCGACCTCGGCGGCGCGCTCACCGCCACCGGCGGGCTCGGCCTGCTCGCGTACGCCCTCGTCGGCGCGGGCGAGGCGGGCTGGACCGGCGGACGGACGCTCGCCGCGGGCGGCGGCGGACTGCTGCTGCTCGCCGTGTTCGCCGTACTGGAGAAGAGGATCACGCGGCCGCTGGTGCCGCCGGCCGTGCTGCGGCGGCCCGCCCTGCGGCTCGCCAACGCGCTGAGCGCGCTCGCGCAGACGGCGCTCTTCCCGATGTTCTTCCTCGTCAGCCTCTACCTCCAGAGGGTGCTCGGCCACTCGCCGCTCATCGGCGGCCTCGGGCTCCTCCCGCTGTCGGTCGTCGTCGTGATCACCGCGCCGCAGAGCGGGCGCCTCATCGCCCGGCTCGGACTGCGCTCCACCATGACGCTCGGCTTCGGGCTGCTCTTCACTGGTACGGCCTGGCTGGCCCTCGCGCTCGCCGCCGAGGGCACCTTCTTCTCCACCGTCCTCGCACCGAGCCTGGTGCTCGGCGTCGCGCTGCCGCTGGTCATGGTCACCACCAACGTGGCCGCGACGGCCGAGGCGTCTCCCGAGGAGACGGGGCTCGCCTCCGGGCTCGTCAACACCAGCCAGCAGTTCGGCTCGGTGCTCGGCCTCGCCGTCCTCGTCGCCGTCGCCACCGGCGTCACGAACGCCTCCGCCTCCGCCGGCGCGACGGCCGAGACGGCGGGCTTCAAGGCCGCGCTGCTCGTCGGCGCCGCCCTCGCCGGCGTGGCCGCCCTGCTCTCCACCCGGCTGCGCCCGACCGCACCGTCCGGCCTCCCGGCGGACGGCGAGCGGGTGGAGGACGCCGTGAAGTAGAGGACGCGGCGGGCGGCGTTGAGGGGCGCCGCCCGCCCGTGCGCGGCACTCGCCGCGCTCCGGTGCACGTCAGGGCCGCCGTACGCACGCGCCGTACCGCCCGCGCACGCACCGCCCCGGCGACGGCCGGGCACCCCGCGGACGGCCGGCCACGAGCCGCCGCCGCGATCGATACGGGGCCGCCACCACGGACCGCACCACCGCACCGCGCACACCTCCGTCGCGCCCACACCGCGCCGGACCACGCCGTCGGCCGCACCGCATGGCATCCACGCATCTCACCGCCCAAGGGGGCATTCCATGATCACGCACCTCACGCACCTGAGGGACGCAGTCGACCTCGTCGCGCCCGGTCTCGACGCACACGGCGAACCGCGCTACCGGATATCCGAGATACGCGCCGCCGACCCGCTGGCCGCCGACCCGCTGCTCGCCGTACTCCCCGCGATGAACCGCGACGCCGACGTGCCGGCCCTCACCGTCGCCCTGCGCACCCTGCTGCCGCTCCCCGAGACCGCGGCCCGGTGGAGCGTCGTCGAAGCGCTCGCCGCGATGCGCGACCTCGGCATGCTCCTCGGCTCGCTCAAACGGCACGGCACCGAACCGCTGGCCGCCGTCCCGGAGGCCCTGCCGGTCCTGGAGGCGCTGGGGCGGCGCACCGACATGGTGCCGCGCGACACCGTGCACCACTACACGACCTGGAACCCCATCGGCGCACGCCAGCGCACGTACACGGGCGAGGAGATGGAGGGCAACCTCCAGGACGCCGTCCGCATGGTCTTCCCCAGCCTCGCCGCCTCGCTCGACACCTGCGCCGCGCTGGCCCGCCTCGAACCGCACGATCCGGGCTTCGCCCTAGCCCTCGACCGCACGGCGCAGCACGTCCAGTCGATGGTCGACTCCATCGACTTCACCGTCGCCAACGTCTCCCCGGTCTTCTTCGCGCAGGTCCTGCGCCCGTATTTCGAGGAGGTGGACGTGGCGGGCCGCGACTACCTCGGCCCGGCCGCCGCCCAGGTGCCCCTGTGGCTCGTCGACCTGACGCTGTGGCAGTGCGACCACAGCAGCCCGGAGTACGACGGGTTCCTCGCCGAGTCGGTGCGGTACTCGCTGCCGGGCTGGCGGGACTTCTACGCCGCGCACCACGGCGGCGTCTCCGCCGTCTCCCGGCTCGCCGCCGCCACCGACTGGGAGCAGACCGGCCGGCTGTCCCCGCAGCTCGCGGCCTCCGCCGTGTCCCTCGCCCGCGTCCTGCGCATCCTCAAGACCTTCAGGGCCCGCCACATCGGCATCGCCCGCAAGGCGTACAGCGAGGAGGTGCGGCTGTACGAGGTGGGCTCCGGCGGCGCGCCGATCGAGCTGCTGCGCTCCGTGCTCGACCTGACCCGGGACAACGAGACCCTCGTGCGGCGCGCCACCGCCCGCCCGCGCACCCCGGTCGCCTCCCACGCCTGAAGGGCACCCCACCCATGACCCACATCCTGATCGCCGGCGGCGGCATCGCCGGACTCACCGCCGCCCTCAGCCTGCACGCGGCCGGTTTCCGCCGGATCACCGTCGCCGAGGCGGCGCGCGAGATCCAGCCGGTCGGCGCGGGGCTGAACATCATGCCCAACGCCGTGCGCGAACTCGACGCCCTCGGGCTCCTCGGCGCACTCGAACGGCAGGCCGTGCGCACCCGCGAGCTGCGGTACTACCACTGCTCCGGCGGCCTGATCTGGCGCGAGCCGCGCGGCCTCGGCGCCGGTTACCGCTGGCCGCAGCTGTCCGTCCACCGGAGCCACCTGCAACTGACGCTGGCCGCCGCCGTGCGCGAACGCCTGGGTCCCGAAGCGCTCGTCGGCGGCGTCCGGGTCAGCGCGGTCACCACGCGGCCGGACGGCAGGCCGCGCGTGAAGCTGGAACACCGCGACGACACGACGCGCGGGTACGCCGCCCTGGAGCCCGACGTGCTGATCGGCGCGGACGGCATACGCTCCACCGTCCGCGCCGCGCTGGACCCGCGTGGCGGCGAGCCGCCGTGGAACGGGATGCTCGTGTGGCGCGGCATTTCGCGGATGCCCGCGGAGCGGGCCGGCGCCTTCATGTTCATCGCCGGCTCCGACGTGCAGAAGGCCGTCGTCTACCCGATGACCGAGCCCGACCCCAGGACCGGCGAGGTCCTGGTGAACTGGGCCCTCGCGATGCCGGCCGCGTCCGCCGACGACGACGCGCGCGGCGACTGGAACCGGCCGGTCCCGGTCGGCAAGTTCCTGCGGCACTACGAGGGCTGGGAGTTCGACGGCGTCAGCGTCCCCGACGTACTGCGAGCCTCCGACCGCGCGTTCGAGTACCCCATGGTGGACATCGACCCCCTGGAGCGCTGGAGCCACGGCCGTACGACGCTGATCGGCGACGCGGCCCACGCCATGTACCCGATCGGGTCGAACGGCGCCACCCAGTCGGTCGTCGACGCCCGCGCCCTCGCCCACGCCATGGCGCGGCACGCCGACCCGGCCGACGCGCTCGCGGCGTACGAGGCCGAGCGCCGGCCCGCGACGACCGAACTCCAGCGGGCCAACCGGCGGCTGGGGCCCGAGGTCGTCATCAACATGGCGCACGAGCGGGCGCCCGGCGGATTCACCGACATCGACGACGTGATCCCGGCCGGGGAACTGGCGGCCGTCTCCGCCCGGTACGCGGCCACCGGGGCGTTCGACCCGGCCACCGTCAACCTGGGATCGCCGTACGACGTCGGGACGCACGCCCTGCGATGATCCCCGGCGCTCCCGTGCGCCGTGGCAGCGGGAGGCGGGGTGCCACTACCTTCGTGGAGGAAAGGACGGACACACACCGCCGTGCGTCCGACCCGGTTCGTATGTCCCCTGCGAAGGTGGAACACGTGAAGGCCATTCGTCGATTCACCGTGCGCCCCGTTCTTCCCGATCCCCTACGACCGCTCAGCGACCTCGCCCGCAACCTGCGGTGGTCCTGGCACACCGAGACCCGCGAGCTGTTCCAGGCCGTGGACCCCGACGGCTGGGCAGCCTCCGGGGGTGATCCCGTACGGCTGCTCGGGTCCGTCCCCGCCGCGCGGCTCGCGGAGCTGGCCCAGGACCGGCGGTTCCTGGACCGGCTCACCGCCGCGGCGGACGACCTGGACGAGTACCTGCGCGGCCGGCGGTGGTACCAGTCCCAGTCACCGACCCCGGAACTGCCCGCCGCCGTCGCCTACTTCTCACCCGAATTCGGAGTCACAGCGGCCCTCCCGCAGTACTCGGGCGGCCTCGGCATCCTCGCCGGGGACCACCTGAAGGCCGCCAGCGACCTCGGCGTACCCCTCATCGGGGTCGGACTCCTCTACCGTCACGGATACTTCCGGCAAAGCCTGTCCAGGGAAGGCTGGCAACAGGAGCACTACCCCCTGCTCGACCCGAACGAAATGCCCGTCTCGCTGCTGCGGGAGGCCGACGGCACTCCCAGCCAGGTCGCGCTGACCCTGCCCGGCGGGCGGTCGCTGCGCGCCCACATCTGGCAGGCGCGGGTCGGCCGCGTACCGCTGCTGATGCTCGACTCGGACGTCGAGGACAACGCGGCGGGGGAGCGCGACGTCACCGACCGGCTGTACGGCGGCGGCAGCGAGCACCGGCTGCTCCAGGAGATGCTGCTCGGCATCGGCGGGGTGCGGGCGGTGCGCGCGTACTGCCGGCTCACCGGCCACCCCGAGCCGGAGGTGTTCCACACCAACGAGGGCCACGCCGGCTTCCTCGGCCTGGAGCGCATCCGCGAACTGGCCGGCCAAGGCGTGGAATTCGACCCGGCGCTCGAAGCGGTGCGCGCCGGCACCGTCTTCACGACGCACACCCCCGTACCGGCCGGCATCGACCGCTTCGACCGCGAGCTCGTCGCCCGCCACTTCGGTGACTCCGGCGAGCTGCCGGGCGTCGACGTCGGGCGGATCCTCCAGCTCGGCATGGAGACCTACCCGGGCGGCGAGCCCAACCTCTTCAACATGGCCGTGATGGGCCTGCGCCTGGCCCAGCGGGCCAACGGCGTGTCCACGCTCCACGGCGCGGTCAGCCGGCAGATGTTCTCCGGCCTGTGGCCCGGTTTCGACCCCGAGGAGGTGCCGATCACCTCCGTCACCAACGGCGTGCACGCGCCCACCTGGGTCGCCCCGGAGGTCATGCGCCTGGGGGCGCGGCAGATCGGCGCGGGCCGCGCCGAGGACGCCCTGTCGGCCGGCTCCGGCACCTCCACGGGGGGAGCGGAGCGCTGGGACGCCGTCACCGACATCCCGGACGCCGACATCTGGGACCTGCGGCGCACTCTGCGCGAGCAACTGGTCCAGGAGGTACGGGAGCGCCTGCGCGCGTCGTGGCGCCAGCGCGGGGCCGCCGAGGCGGAGCTCGGCTGGATCGACGAGGCGCTCGACCCCGACGTGCTGACCATCGGCTTCGCGCGGCGCGTCCCGTCGTACAAGCGCCTCACGCTGATGCTGCGCGACCGCGACCGGCTGATGGAGATGCTGCTCCACCCGACCAGGCCGGTGCAGATCGTGGTCGCGGGCAAGGCCCACCCGGCGGACGACGGCGGGAAGCGCCTGGTGCAGGAGCTGGTGCGCTTCGCGGACGACCCGCGGGTGCGCCACCGGATCGTCTTCCTTCCGGACTACGGCATGGGCATGGCGAAGAAGCTCTACCCGGGCTGCGACGTCTGGCTCAACAACCCGCTGCGCCCGCTGGAGGCGTGCGGAACGAGCGGGATGAAGGCCGCGCTCAACGGCTGCCTCAACCTGTCGGTGCTCGACGGCTGGTGGGACGAGTGGTTCGAGCCGGACTTCGGCTGGGCCATCCCGACCGCCGACGGCGCGGCGACCACCGAGGACCGCCGCGACGAGCTGGAGGCCAACGCGCTGTACGAGCTCATCGAGCAGCGCGTCGCACCGCGCTTCTACGACCGGGGTCCGGGCGGGCTGCCCGACCGCTGGATCGAGATGGTCCGCCAGACCCTGGTCCGGCTGGGCCCGAAGGTGCTGGCGGGGCGCATGGTGCGGGAGTACGTCGAGAGGCTGTACACCCCGGCCGCCGAGGCGCACCGCGCGATGGTCCCGGACGCCGCCCGGGAACTGGCCGAGTGGAAGAAGCGGGTGCGCGCCGCCTGGCCCAAGGTCGCCGTGGACCACGTGGAGGCCCTGGCGGCCACCCCGGTCAACGGCACGGCGGAGCTGGGCTCGACGCTCAGCCTGCGGGTCCGCGTGGCCCTCGGCCCGCTGCGTCCCGAGGACGTGGAGGTGCAGGCCGTCGCGGGGCGGGTCGACGCGGCGGACGCGATCGGCGAGGCGCAGACCTTCCCGCTGAAGCCGGCGGGCGGCCCGGACCTGGAGGGCCGCTGGATGTACGAGGGCCCCCTGGCGCTCGACCGCACCGGCCCCTTCGGCTACACGGTCCGGATACTGCCCTCCCACCGCCTGCTGCCGCACGGCGCGGACCTGGGCCTGGTGGCCCTGCCGACGGAGGCGACGGGTGAGGGCGCCGGCGTGCTGATGCGCTGACGACCCTGAGCCCCGGGCACAGCGTGGCTGATGCGCTGACGCCCGGAGTCCCGGGCCCATGGATCAGCCCTGCGGGAACGGCTCTCCGCTCCCGCAGGGCTGGTCTGTGCTCCGGGCTCCTTACGGGAAGGTCACCTTGAAGCTGTTGATGTAGCCGGTGTCCTGCGCCGCCACGTCCTGGACCTTGAGCTTCCAGACGCCGTTGGCGGTCTCGGAGGACGCGTTGACCGTGTAGGTCGCCACGACGTTGTCCGCCGAGTCGGAACCGCTGGAGTTCTTCAGGCGGTACGCCGTGCCGTCCGGAGCCAGCAGGTCTACGACCAGGTCACCGCGCCAGGTGTGGACGATGTTCACGTCCACCTTGAGGTTGCTGGGCGCCGCGCCCGTCTTGGTCGAGGTGACCGACGAGGTGACCGCCGCGCCGTTGTCCGGGATCGGGACGTCGGTGGTGTTCTCGAAGGACGTGCCGGTGCCCGGGTCGCCGCCGCCGGGACGCGTCCCGACGTTGACGCCGGCCCACGCGTCGGCGACGGCCTTGTACTCGGCGCTGGTCGTGCCGTACAGCTCACCGGCGACCGCGAGCGTCCCGGTGCGCGCACCCGCGTAGTTGGTCGAGGAGCCGAACTTGGTGGTCAGCGCCTTGAACCAGATCTGCGCGGCCTTCTCCCGGCCGATGCCGGTCACCGGCAGGCCGTCGGAGGTCGGCGAGTCGTAGCTGACGCCGTTGACGGTCTTGGCGCCGCTGCCCTCGGAGAGCAGGTAGAACCAGTGGTTCGCCGGGCCGGACGAGTAGTGGACGTCGATGCCGCCGATGCCCGAGTACCAGGCGTCCTTCGACGAGCCGTCCCTGCTCGGCTTGTCCATGTAGCGCAGCGGCGTGCCGTTGCCCCGGATGTCGATCTTCTCGCCGACCAGGTAGTCGCCGACGTCCTTGGGGTTGTTGGCGGCGAACTCGACGGCGGCGGCGAAGATGTCGGAGGTGGCCTCGTTGAGGCCGCCCGACTCGCCGCTGTAGACGAGGCCGGCGGTGTTGGAGGTGACGCCGTGCGTCATCTCATGCGCGGCCACGTCGATCGAGGTGAGCGGCTTGGCGTTGGCCGCCCCGTCGCCGTACGTCATGCAGAAGCAGGAGTCCGACCAGAAGGCGTTGACGTACGCGTTGCCGTAGTGGACGCGGGAGTACGCGCCGACGCCGTCACCGCGGATGCCGCTGCGGCCGTGCACGTTCTTGAAGTAGTCCCAGGTCAGCCCCGCGCCGTAGGCGGCGTCCGCGCCCGCCGTCTCCAGGTTCTGCGGAGTGCCGTCGCCCCAGACGTCGTCCGGTCCGGAGAAGAGGGTGCCGGTGCCGGAGGTGCCCCGGTTGAGGTTGTACGTCTTGTGGTTGCCGCGCCCGGTGTCGGTCAGGGTGTACGACGGGGCGGAGCCCACCGTGACCTGGCCGCTGTACTGGGTGTTGCCGGTGCCGTTGTGGATGGCCTGCCACTCGTAGATCTTCTTGCCGGTGGAGGCGTCGGTGACGACGTGCAGCTCGTTCGGGGTGCCGTCGTGCTGGAGGCCGCCGACGACCGTCTCGTACGCCAGCGTGGGCTTGCCCTGCCCCATCCACACCACCTTGCGCGGGGCGCGGTCGGCCTCGGTCCTCTTCGATCCCTCCGCCTTCGCGGCGGCCAGCGCCTGCTTCTCCGCGGTGGCGGGGGCGACCTCGGCGCTCGTGTCGACGGACTTGAGCTCCGCCTTCGACGCCTTGGTCACGCCCTCGGTCTTCCCCGCCCCGGTCTCCGCGACGATCAGGTCGCCGCCGAGGACCGGGAGCCCGTCGTACGTGCGCTCGTACCGCGTGTGGGTGGTTCCGTCGCGGTCCTGGACGACGTCCCTTACGGCGAGCTTCTCCTTGGCGCCGAGGCCGAGCTCCCTGGCGGTGGCCGCCTTGGTGGCGTTGGCCTCGCGTATGAGCTCGGCGCGCTGGGCCGGGGTGAGCTTCGCGGGCAGGGCGCCCGGGTCGGCCTTCCCCGCCGCGGCGGTCTTGGGTGCGGCGGTCCGGGGGTCGTCGGCCGACGCGGCGCCGGCCTGTACGCCGACCGTCAGCAGCGCTGCGGCGGTCAGCAGCGCGCCGGTCGCGGTGGCACGTCGTCTGGGCGTGGATCTCACGCGAACTCCTTCTGCAAGGGGGGTGGCGGGCGGCTTGGGTGGGCTGCCCGGGCAGAGCCGTGCGGAGCAAGGTGGAGCGCGGAACGGGGGAAGAGTGGCAGGAGTGAGCGCTCCCTGTCAGGAGCGCGTCAACAAGTTGGCCGGAATTCGTCCGTTGCCCGAAGAGCCGTGTTCGTTAAGCGGACGTTTCGTCGGCCGTTACCGCACCCCTGTAAAAGGCCCGCCCACTCCCGCCCGTGCGAGGGCGGATCATGTCCTGTCCCGACCGGTTGGGCGCGTTCGCCGACCGGTCCTCCGGGGCGCGGCCGGCGGCCGGACTGCCGCCGTCCGGTCGGCGGGCCGGCCGGTCAGGCCAGGCTGTCGCGCCAGGCCCGGTGCAGGCCGGCGAAGTGCCCCGTACCGACGGCGAGCGCGGCGGGGGAGCCGTCCTCGACGATGCGGCCGTGCTCCATGACGAGCACCCGGTCGGCGATCTCCACGGTCGACAGCCGGTGCGCGATCACCACCGCCGTACGCCCCCGCAGCACCGTGTCCATCGCGCGCTGCACCGCCCGCTCGCCCGGGACGTCCAGGGAGGACGTGGCCTCGTCCAGGATCAGCACCGCAGGGTCGGCGAGCAGCGCGCGGGCGAAGGCGACCAGTTGCCGCTGCCCCGCGGAGATCCGGCCGCCCCGCTTGCGGACGTCCGTGTCGTACCCCTCCGGCAGGCCGGTGACGAAGTCGTGGGCGCCGATCGCCTTCGCCGCCCGCTCGATCTCCTCCCGGGTGGCGTCGGGGCGGCCGAGGGCGATGTTCTCGGCGACCGTTCCGGAGAACAGGAACGCCTCCTGGGTCACCATGACGACCCCGCGGCGCAGTTCGGCCACGGACAGGTCGCGCAGGTCGGTGCCGTCGAGCAGGACGCGGCCCTCGGTCGGGTCGTAGAAGCGCGCGAGGAGCTTGGCGAGCGTCGACTTGCCCGCGCCCGTCGCGCCGACCACGGCCACGGTCTGCCCGGCCGGCAGCGTCAGACTGAAGCGCGGCAGGACCTCGCCGCCCGTGCGGTAGGCGAAGCCGACGCCGTCGAAGACCACCTCGCGGCCGGGGCCGCCGCCCGCCGGGGCGGGCAGCGCGCGCGGCACGGCCGGCTCGGGGACCGTGGGGGCCTGGGCGAGCAGGCCCGCGATCTTCTCCAGGGACGCGGCCGCCGACTGGTAGGAGTTCAGGAACATCCCGAGCCGGTCGATCGGGTCGTACAGCCGCCGCAGGTAGAGCACGGACGCGGCGAGGACGCCGAGCGCCATGCCGCCCCCTGCGACCCGGTAGGCGCCCCACAGCACGATCCCCGCGACCGTGGTGTTGGCGACCAGACGGGACCCGACGACGTACTGGGCCATCTCCAGCAGACCGTCGCCGTTCGTCCGCTCGTGGCGGTGGTTGAGCGCCCGGAACTGT
The DNA here is from genome assembly GCF_053610585.1 of Streptomyces sp. NPDC054887. Classification (NCBI taxonomy): domain Bacteria; kingdom Bacillati; phylum Actinomycetota; class Actinomycetes; order Kitasatosporales; family Streptomycetaceae; genus Streptomyces; species Streptomyces sp. NPDC054887. The sequence continues at coordinate 29,894 of NZ_JBSGYQ010000003.1, forward strand.
GCGTCGTTCGCCCGCTCGCGCCGGAACGCCCGCACTGGCCTGATCCCGTTCATCGTCTCCGCGAACTTCACGATGACGGCCGCGATCGCCGTCGACCGCTTGGCGAAGACGACGGAGACCCGGGTCCGGTAGCGCCGCACGAGCAGGTACAGCGGTGCGAACGACAGCACCGCGAGCCCGCCGATGCCCACGTCGAGGTAGAGCAGCAGGGCGCAGATGCAGACGCAGGACAGGATGACGCCGATCAGCTCCTGGAGGCCCTCCCCGAGCAGTTGCCGCAGCGACTCCACGTCGGTCGTCGACCGCGAGATCAGCCGCCCGGACGTGTACCGCTCGTGGAAGTCGACGCTCAGCGCCTGCGCGTGCCGGAAGATCCTGCCGCGCAGATCGAGGAGCACGTCCTGGTTGACGCGGGCGGAGAGCCGGATGAAGACGTAGTGGAACAGCCCCGCGCCGAGCGAACACAACAGGTAGCCGGCCGCGACGACGGCCAGCGGCCCGTAGTCGTCCCGCCGCAGGGCCGGCACACCCCGGTCGATGGCGTACGCGACGAGCAGCGGGCCGGCCTGCACCGCGGCCTGCTGGAGCAGCAGGAGCAGCGCCGCGACGCCCACCCTGGCCCGCCGTGGCCCCAGCAGCGAGCGCAGCAGCGCCCCCGTCGCCCCGGCGGGCGCGGGCAGCGCGTCCCGGTCGAAGGGATCCCCCTCCGCCACCGGTTCGTCCACCCGCTCCGGCCGCGGCCGCGTCTTCGTGAGCGGCCCCGTGTCCGCGGGCTCGCGTTCGTCCGGGCGGTCGTCCGCGGTGGTCGTCATGGAGTGTGCCCCTTCCCGCCGGCGGCCCCGCCGTCACCCGTCCCGGACATCAGCCAGGCGTACTCGTCGCTGGTGCGCAGGAGTTCCTGGTGCGTGCCGACGGCCGTGATCCGGCCGCCGGACAGCAGCGCCACCCGGTCCGCGAGCAGCACGGTGGAGGGGCGGTGTGCGACCACCAGCGCGGTAGTGTCCGCCAGGACGCGCCGCAGCGCAGCCTCCACCAGTGCCTCCGTGTGCACGTCGAGCGCCGACAGCGGGTCGTCGAGCACGAGGAAGCGCGGCTTGCCCACCACGGCCCTGGCCAGCGCGAGCCGCTGCCGCTGCCCGCCGGACAGGCTCAGCCCCTGCTCGCCGACCTGGGTGGCCGTGCCCTGCGGCAGCCGGTGCGCGAATCCGGCCTGCGCGGTGTCGAGCGCCCGCTCCAGCTCCGCCTCGCCCGCAGCCGCGCCCGCGCCCATCAATACGTTCTCGGCGACGCTCGCCGAGAACAGCGTGGGTTCCTCGAAGGCGACGGAGACCAACTCCCGCAGCCGCTCGCGCGGCATTGCCGTGATGTCCTGCCCGTCGAGCGTGATCCGCCCGCCCGTCACCTCGTGCAGCCGGGGTACGAGCGTGGTGAGCGTCGTCTTGCCGCTGCCGGTGGCACCGACCAGGGCCATCGTCTCGCCGGGCCGTACGCGCAGATCGACGCGGGCGAGCACGGGCGGCGTCCCCTCGGGGGCGTCGGGGTAGCGGAACTCGACCGCGTCGAACACGATCCCGTCCCGGCCGGGAACCGCCGCCGCAGCCGCCCCCGCGGTCTGCGACTCCTCGGGCTCGTCCATCACCTCGAAGTACCGCTCGGTCGCCGTCGCCGCGTCCTGGCTGATGGCGAGCAGGAAGCCGATCGACTCCACCGGCCACCGCAGGGCCAGCGCCGTCGAGAGGAACGCCACCAGCGTGCCCGCCGACAGGCCTCCGTCGGCGACCTGGACCGTGCCGATCACCAGCGCCGCCCCGATCGCGAGTTCCGGCAGCACGGTGATCGTCGCCCAGATGCCCGCGAGCAGCCGGGCCTTGACCAGCTCGGTGCCCCGCAGCCGCAGCGACAGCTCCCGGAAGGCCAGGGCCTGACTGCGGTGGCGGCCGAACCCCTTGATGACGCGGATGCCGAGCACGCTCTCCTCGACGACCGTCGTCAGGTCACCGACCTGGTCCTGCGACCGCCGGGTGACCCGCGCGTACTTCGACTCGAACACGAAGCACAGCACCACCATCGGCGCCGCGGGCGCCAGCAGCACCAGCCCCAGCGGCCAGTGCTGTTGCAGCAGGATGACGAACCCCACCAGGATCGTCACCGCGTTGACCAGCAGGAACGTCAGCGGGAACGCCAGGAACATCCGCAGCAGCATCAGGTCCGTGGTCCCGCGCGAGAGCAGCTGCCCCGACGGCCACCGGTCGTGGAAGGCCACCGGGAGCCGCTGGAGGTGCCGGTACAGGTCCTCCCGCATCGCCGCCTCCACCCCGGCGAGCGGCCGGGCCACCAGCCACCGCCGGAGTCCGAAGAGGACGGCCTCCGAGAGCCCGAGCAGCAGCAGGTACAGCGCCCCCAGCCACACCCCGCCCGGGTCCCGGTCCGCCACCGGGCCGTCCACGATCCACTTCAGGACGAGCGGGATGACGAGACCGAGACAGGACGCCACCACCGCCACCACCGCCGCCCACGCCAGGCGGCCGCGCACCGGACGCACGTAGGGCCACAGGCGCAGCAGCGAACGTACGGCCGATCGGTTCCTGGTGGGTGCATCCGCTCCGCTCATCAGGATCGAGCGTACGGTTCACCACTGACAGCGCTCACTCCTTTTCGGCCGTGCCCGCCCTCAGCAGCAGCACCGAACGGGCCGGCACGGTGATCGCCGCGCCCGCCGCGTGCACCGTTCCGGGAGCCTCCTCCTGGCCCTCCAGCGACGTGTCGACGACCACCTCGTACGTCCGCGCCCACGGCGGCCCGGGCAGCGTGAAATCGACCGGAAAGTCCCCCGCGTGGAGTACGGCGAGGAAGCTGTCGTCGGTGATCTTCGCGCCCACCGCGTCGCGCCCCGGGATGTCGCGGCCGGACAGGTACAGCCCCACGGTGGAGGCCGGCGCGTACCAGTCCTGCTGCGTCATCTCCTGCCCGAGCGGGGTGAACCACGCCAGGTCGCGCAGCCCGTCCGCCGCCTGGGGCCGGCCCGAGAAGAACGCGCGCCGGCGCAGCACCGGATGCGCGTGGCGCAGCGCCAGCAGCCGGGACGTCAGCCGGAACAGCTCCCGCCAGCCCGGCTCCTCCAGGAGCGACCAGTCGATCCAGCCGATCTCGTTGTCCTGGCAGTACGCGTTGTTGTTGCCGCCCTGCGTACGCCCCATCTCGTCGCCCGCGACCAGCATCGGCACGCCCGTCGACAGCAGCAGCGTCGTCACCAGGTTGCGCAGCTGCCGCCGGCGCAGCGCGTTCACCCCGGCGTCCTCGGTCTCGCCCTCGGCGCCGCAGTTCCACGAGCGGTTGTCGTTCGTCCCGTCCCGGTTGCCCTCGCCGTTCGCCGCGTTCTGCTTCTGGTGGTAGGACACCAGGTCCCGCAGCGTGAAGCCGTCGTGCGCGGTGACGAAGTTGACCGACGCGTACGGGCGGCGGCCGCCCCAGGCGTACAGGTCGCTCGATCCCGAGAGCCGGTACCCCAGGTCCCGCACGTCGGGCAGCGCGCCGCGCCAGAAGTCCCGCACGGCGTCGCGGTAGCGGTCGTTCCACTCCGTCCACAGCGGCGGGAAGGCGCCCACCTGGTAGCCGCCGCTGCCGACGTCCCACGGTTCGGCGATCAGCTTCACGCGCCGCAGCACCGGGTCCTGCGCGATGACCGCGAGGAACGGCGACAGCATGTCGACGTCGTGCATCGAACGCGCCAGCGCCGCCGCCAGGTCGAAGCGGAAGCCGTCCACGCCCATCTCGGTGACCCAGTACCGGAGCGAGTCCGTGATCAGGCGCAGTACGTTCGGCTGGACGACGTGCAGGGTGTTCCCGCAGCCCGTGTAGTCGGCGTACCGTCTGGCGTCGTTCTGGAGGCGGTAGTAGCCGCGGTTGTCGATGCCGCGCAGCGACAGCGTGGGCCCCAGCTCCCCCGCCTCGGCCGTGTGGTTGTAGACCACGTCGAGGATGACCTCGATGCCGGCCGCGTGCAGGGCCCGCACCATCGCCTTGAACTCGCCGACCTGCTGGCCGGCCGTCCCCGTCGCCGCGTACCCCGCGTGCGGCGCGAAGTAGCCGATCGAGTTGTAGCCCCAGTAGTTGCGCAGCCCGCGGCGCAGCAGGTGGTCCTCGTGGGCGAACTGGTGCACCGGCAGCAGCTCCACCGCCGTCACCCCGAGCCGCTGGAGGTGCTCGATCGCCGCCGGATGCCCGAGTCCGGCGTACGTGCCCCGCAGCTCCTCGGGGATGTCCGGGTGCAGCTTGGTGAAGCCGCGTACGTGCAGTTCGTAGATGACGGTGTCCGCCCACGGCGTCTTGGGCCGCCGGTCGTCCACCCACTCGTCGCCGGGCGCGTCGTCGTGCACCACCACGCCCTTGGGGACGAACGGCGCAGAGTCGCGGTCGTCGCGCACGGTGTCCGCGACGTTCTGCTGGGGCCAGTCCCTGACATGCCCGTACACCTCGCCGGGCAGCGTGAAGTCCCCGTCGACGGCCCGTGCGTACGGGTCGAGGAGGAGCTTCGCGTGGTTCCAGCGCGCGCCGGTCCACGGGTCCCAGCGGCCGTGCACCCGATAGCCGTAACGCTGTCCCGCGCGGACCCCCGGTAGGAAGCCGTGCCAGATCTCGTGCGTCAGCTCGGTCAGCGGGCAGCGCCGCTCGGTGCCGTCCTCGTCGAAGAGGCACACCTCGACGGCCTCGGCCCCGCCCGCCCACAGCGCGAAGTTGGTGCCCGCCACACCGTCGGGCCCGACGCGAAAGCGCGCCCCGAGCGGGGTCGGCGCACCGGGCCACACGGGCGGCCCGGCCCGGTCGTGGCCGGGGCGGTGCCCGTTGACCGCCGCCGGGACGGGTGCGGGCGAGGGGGAGGGGCGGCCGTCGACCACCGCCCCGGGCACCGCTGCCCGCACCGCCTCCTGTACTGCCTCCTGCTCGGGTGCGCTGGACACCTGTAAGCCTCCCGCGGCTCGTGGGACCGGCGGATCCTGAGCCGTACGGCGTCCCGGCCGTGGCCCCCTCGCGCGTTCCTCCCACCTGTTCTTCCCGGAACAGCGGTCGTACTCACGTTTCCCCCGGAGGGGCGCGGTCGTTGGGCCCGGCGTGAGAGACGCAGTGAGACGCGCACGGGCGGTCCTGGCCGCCGTACTGGCAGGGGCGGCCCTGATCACGGGGCTCGCGGGCTGCACGGCCGACGGCGAGCCGCTGTTCGGCGACAAGCCCCGCTCGCCCGTGGACGCCATCCGTATCGCCCCCGCCGACGGGGCCAAGGGCATCGGCACCGGCGCCCGCATCGAGATCGAGGTCCCCGACGGGCGGCTGGAACGGGTCCGGGTCGTACGGGTCGAGGACGCCGACCAGCACGAGGTCACCGGCCGGATCGCGGACGACGGGCTGAGCTGGCGACCGGACGCGGGACCGCTGCGGCTGGCCGCCACCTATCGCATCCACGCGGTCGCCGTCGACGGCCACGGCCGCCGCTCGGCCCGGCACACCTCATTCACGACGGTCGTCCCCGAACACCGCTTCATCGGCTACTTCAAGCCGGAGAACCGCTCCACCGTCGGCACCGGCATGATCGTCTCCTTCTCCTTCAACCGCGCCGTCGTCGACCGCGCGGCGGTCGAACGGGCCATCGAGGTCACCGCGCAGCCGCCCGTGGAGGTGTCCGGCCACTGGTTCGGCTCCCAGCGCCTCGACTTCCGGCCGCGCGCGTACTGGAAGCCGGGGACCCGGGTCACCGTCGGCCTGAGACTGCGGGACGTCGAGGCCGCACCCGGTGTGTTCGGCATCCAGCACAAGACCGTCGGCTTCACGGTCGGCCGGTCCCAGGTCTCCACGGTGGACGCCGAGGCGCACACCATGCTCGTACGCCGCGACGGCGCGAAGCCGGTGCGCCTGCCGGTCAGCGCGGGCGCCCCGAAGACCACGACGTACAACGGCAAGATGGTGGTCACCGAGTTGTACGACGTCACGCGGATGGACGGCAGGACCGTCGGCTTCGGCGGCGAGTACGACATTCCGGACGTCCCGCACGCGATGCGGCTGACGGCCTCGGGGACATTCCTGCACGGCAACTACTGGGCCCCGGCGGACACCTTCGGTTCGGTCAACACCAGCCACGGCTGCATCGGGCTGCGGGACGTGAAGGGCGGCAGCCCCGGCACCCCGGCCGGCTGGTTCTTCGACCGCACGCTCGTGGGGGATGTGGTGGAAGTGGTGAACTCACGCGACCGGAAGGTGGCTCCCGACAACGGCCTCGGAGGATGGAACATGGACTGGGACCGCTGGAAGGCCGGTTCCGCACTCCGATGACCCCTCCCTGACCTGCACGGCCCCCAGCCGTTCCCTCGCACTTGGGACCGAACGGTGACATACACACAGAGTCGGCGACACGCCCGGTGTGATTACCATTCACCAGACGCGCGGTTGCTGCGCGTGGGGGTGCGGGCCGTGGCTGGGGCCAGGCCGTGCGAGGGGAGAACAACACGTGAAAAGGCAGCCGATATCGGGGACGTCGGCGGGGGCGCGCAGGGGGCGCGGATCCCGGCGCGGCGGACCTGGACTGCTGGCTCTGCTGCTCGGGGCGATGCTGCTGTTCGTCACGGCGTGCGCGGGAAGCGATTCCGGTGACGGCGACGGCAAGGGCGGCAAGGGCGGGGCGGGGAAGGCGGGCGACACCCAGGCGTCGCAGGCGGTGGTGAACATCGCCCCGAAGGACGAGGCGAAGAACGTCGCCACCAGCGGCGCCCTGAAGATCGGCGCGGACAAGGGCAGGCTCACGTCCGTCAAGGTCGAGGACACCAAGGGCAACGAGGTCGAGGGCAAGGTCAGCAAGGACGGCTCGTCCTGGGAGCCGAACCACCACCTCGCCGCCGCCACCCAGTACAAGGTCCACGCGATCGCGAAGGACTCCGAGGGCCGCGAGTCCGCGAAGGACACCACCTTCACGACCCTCGTGCCGCAGAACACCTTCGTCAGCTACTTCACGCCGGAGGACGGCTCCACGGTCGGCGTCGGCATGCCGGTCTCGCTGCGCTTCAGCCGGGGCATCACCGCGCCGGAGGCCGTCGAGAAGGCCGTCAAGGTGACGGCCGAGCCGTCGGTGCCGATCGAGGGCCACTGGTTCGGCAACGACCGCCTCGACTTCCGTCCCGAGAAGTACTGGGCGGCGGGCACCAAGGTGACGCTGAAGCTGAACCTCGACGGCGTCGAGGGCCGGCCGGGCGTGTACGGCAAGCAGTCGAAGACGGTGAAGTTCACGATCGGCCGCAGCCAGGTCAGCACCGTCGACGCCAAGGCCAAGACGATGAAGGTCGAGCGGGACGGCAAGGTCTTCAAGACCATCCCGATCACCGCGGGCGCGCCGTCCACCACGACGTACAACGGCCAGATGGTCATCAGCGAGAAGTACGAGGTGACGCGCATGAACGGCGCCACCGTCGGCTTCGGCGGCGAGTACGACATCAAGGACGTGCCGCACGCGATGCGCCTGTCCACCTCGGGCACCTTCATCCACGGCAACTACTGGGCCGGCGCGGGCACCTTCGGGTCGGCGAACGTCAGCCACGGATGCGTCGGGCTCCAGGACGTGCGGGGCGGATGGGACAAGAAGGCTCCGGCCGCCTGGTTCTTCGACAACTCGATCCTCGGCGACGTGGTCGTCGTGAAGAACTCCGAGGACAAGCAGATCCAGCCCGACAACGGTCTCAACGGCTGGAACATGTCCTGGGCGGAGTGGAAGAAGTAGCACGCCGCAGGCGCGTACGGACCCGGTGCACTGTGATCGAGCGCACCGGGTCCGTTGGCGTTAACGGGGGCTAACCTCGCTCGTATGACTGTGAATCTCGAAGTCTCCGAGGGCGTCGGCACCATCCGGCTGGCCCGTCCCCCGATGAACGCGCTCGACATCGCCACCCAGGACCGGCTGCGCGAGCTCGCCGAGGAGGCGACCCGGCGCGACGACGTACGCGCCGTGGTCCTCTACGGCGGCGAGAAGGTGTTCGCGGCCGGCGCGGACATCAAGGAGATGCAGGCGATGGACCACGCGGCGATGGTCGTACGCTCCAAGGCCCTCCAGGACTCCTTCACCGCCGTCGCCCGCATCCCCAAGCCCGTCGTCGCCGCGGTCACCGGCTACGCGCTGGGCGGCGGCTGCGAGCTCGCCCTGTGCGCCGACTTCCGTATCGCCGGCGACAACGCCAAGCTCGGTCAGCCCGAGATCCTGCTCGGCCTGATCCCCGGCGCCGGCGGCACGCAGCGCCTCGCCCGGCTGGTCGGCCCGTCGAAGGCCAAGGACCTGATCTTCACCGGCCGGCACGTGCGGGCCGACGAGGCGCTGGCGATCGGCCTGGTCGACCGGGTCGTGCCGGCCGCCGAGGTGTACGAGCAGGCGCACGCCTGGGCCGCGAAGCTCGCCCAGGGCCCCGCGATGGCGCTGCGGGCGGCGAAGGAGTGCGTCGACGCCGGCCTGGAGACGGACGTGGACACGGGGCTCACCATCGAACGCAACTGGTTCGCGGGGCTGTTCGCCACCGAGGACCGCGAGCGCGGCATGCGCAGCTTCGTCGACGAGGGGCCCGGCAAGGCCAAGTTCCTCTGAGCGGCGGCAAGTTGCCGTGACCGACGGGGTAATCCTCCCGGGCGGACAATCCGGCCGTGAGTACGCGTGAACGCGCCTCGCCGCGAGCTGTGCGTGATCATGCGTAAGCGGCACGTCATCGCAGTTCGCAGGGGGTGCGGAGGGGCATTCGGTGCCAATGGCATATGTCAACCCGCACCCCCGGGGGTGTCGTGGCGGGGCACCGAATCCACCGTAACGGCCCCGGGCGGCCCTCCGGGCGGCCATGATGGGGGGCATGGCGGGGCTGGAGGGTACGGAGCAACCGCGGCCGCGCGGCAGCGCGACTGCCGCGCGCTGGACGCCGGCGGTGGAAGACGAACAGGCGTTCAAAGCCGTGGAGTTGTACGGCAATCCGGCGGAGGAGGAAGTGCGGCTGCCCTCCCGCCCGGAGTCGGCGGCCACTGCGCGGCGGCTCACGCACTGTGTGGTGTTCCGTCAGTGGCAACTGTCGCCGCAGACCGCGGAGTACGCGGTGCTGCTGGTCTCGGAACTCGTGGGCAACGCCGTGCGGCACACCGGGGCCCGCATCTTCGGGCTGCGCATGCTGCGCCGCCGGGGCTGGATGAGGATCGAGGTGCGCGATCCGTCGCGCGGCCTGCCCTGCCTGATGCCCGTGCACGAACTCGACACCAGTGGCCGCGGGCTCTTCCTGGTCGACAAGCTCTCCGACCGGTGGGGCGTGGACCTGCTGCCGCGCGGAAAGACCACCTGGTTCGAGATGCGCGTGGGTGACCGCACCGTCGAGCGCTGAGCGGCCTTCCGTACCGGCGGGACACGCGGGGTCGGCCGTACCGGCGGGCGCCGAGTGGCCGCATGCACAGAAGCCCCCTGCTGCCGGGTGTGGCGCTTCGGGGGCTTCTGTGGAGCGCCGTGGAACGGGGGGGTGTGATCCACGGCCGCTTGTGGTGACGACCTGGCCCGGGTCAATGGGGGTCGTGGCACCGACTATGGCAGACAGGTGGGCAGGGCGCCAAAAGGTCACACCGGGCAAAAGTGTGGCAAGAATGGACATTCAGATGTTGAATTGCAGGTGAACTGAGCCACTCACCTGGTAAACCGTGCATACATATCGGCTCGTGCGCGTGAATCGATAGTTTCCGCGCAGAGGGGTTCGGGCGCGGCGGACGACCCGCTGCGGCCCGAATTGGCTCAATCATTACCTTTTGCTCGCATTACCCCTTAAATGGGGCGCGTGACAGTGACATGCCGCCGCGACGTGCTGCGCGCCGGAGCCGGAGCGGCCGGGGCGGCCGTCGCGGGGACGCTCGCCGGCGGCTGCGCCCCGGGCCCCGGATCACCCGCTCCCGCAGCGCCCCACGCCACTGCCGTGCCGCCGCACCCGGCCCCCGCCCCGCACCGCTACACCGGACTGCCCGTCCAGATCGCCCACGGCCCGCGCGACCGCGCCCGGGTCGCCCTCACCTTCCACGGCGCGGGCGACCCGGCCACCGCGCGGGCCGTGCTCGACGAGGCCGAGCGGGGCGGCGCCCGCCTGACCGTCCTCGCCGTCGGCGGCTGGCTCGACGCCCATCCCGCGCTCGCCCGCCGGATCCTCGACGGCGGCCACGACCTCGGCAACCACACCCAGCGCCACCTCGCCGTCTGCGCCCTGGGCGAGCGCGAGGCGTACGCCGAGATCAGCGAGTGCGCGGACCGGTTGCGCCGGCTCACCGGGTCCATCGGCACCTGGTTCCGGCCTTCGCGCGCCCAGTACGCCACGCCGCTCGTCCAGCGGCTGGCGCGCCGGGCCGGATACCCGCACGTCCTCGCGTACGACGTCGACTCGCTGGACCACACCTCGCCCGGCGCGGCGGCCGTCACCCGCCGGATCGGCGGCCGGATCCGCAACGGATCCGTCGTGAGCCTGCATATGGGCTACCCGGACACGGTCGCCGCCCTGCCCGCCCTCCTCGACGAACTCGACCGCCGCGGCCTGCGCGCGGTGACCACCACGGAGCTGCTGACCCGATGACGACGATCACCCGACGTACGACCGCGCTGCTCGCCGGCGTCCTCCTGGCCGCCCTCGCGGGCTGCGCCGGCCAGGACGAGAAGGGGCCGGCGGCGGCGCGCGGCAGCGCGGCGCCCGGCGAGGTGAAGAAGACCGAGCCGGCCGGGCTGCCGGGGATGCCCCCGGTCCTCGACCCCGAGGACGTCTACGCCGCCGACCGGCCCGGCAGGCTCTCGCCGGTGGTCAAGGACTTCCCGTCCCGGGTCTACGTTCCCAACACCAACTCCAACACGGTGTCGGTGATCGACCCCAGGACGTACAAGGTCGTCAAGACGATCCCGGTCGGCGTCCAGCCGCAGCACGTCGTCCCGTCCTGGGACCTGAAGACCCTGTGGGTCAACAACAACCGCGGTCACACGCTCACGCCGATCGACCCCGCCACGGGCGAGGTGGGCGAACCGGTGGAGGTGCACGACCCGTACAACCTCTACTTCACGCCCAACGGCAGGTACGCCGTCGTCATGGCGTCGATGGACCGCGAACTCGTCTTCCGCGACCCGCACACCATGGACCGCGTCAAGACCGTGCCGGTGAGCTGCGCCGGCGTCAACCACGCGGACTTCTCCGCCGACGGCAGGTACTTCGTCGTCTCCTGCGAGTTCTCCGGCGAACTCCTCAAGGTCGACACCGAGAAGATGGAGGTCGTCGGCCAGCAGAAGCTGCCGTTCGAGGGAGCGATGCCGCAGGACGTGAAGATCTCCCCCGACGGCAGGACGATCTACATCGCCGACATGATGGCGCACGGCATGTGGGTCCTGGACGGCGAGAAGTTCACCACGCCCGAACTGCTGCCGACGGGCAAGGGCTGCCACGGCCTGTACGTCTCCCGCGACTCCAAGGAGATGTACGTGTCCAACCGGGGCGAGGGCTCGGTCTCCGTCTTCGACTTCACGAAGAAGAAGCTGACGAAGAAGTGGCACCTGCCCGACGGCGGCAGCCCGGACATGGGCGGCGTCTCGGCCGACGGCAAGGTGCTGTGGCTGTCCGGGCGTTACGACTCGGAGGTGTACGCCATCGACACCGTCACCGGCAAGCAGCTCGCCCGGATCCCGGTCGGCGGCGGTCCGCACGGTCTCGCGGTCTACCCGCAGCCGGGCCGCTACTCCCTGGGCCACACCGGCATCTTCCGCTGACGGGCGGTCCCGTGCACGTGCCGGGTCTTCCCCCGGAGCCCCGGCACGAACGCCCCGGCCCTCCTACCACAGCACGGGCAGCCGCTCGGGCAGCCGCCCGGTGAAGCCCGTACGCCACACCAGTCGTTCCGCCGGCACCGCGAGCCCCAGCCGCGGCATCCGCTCGACCAGCGCCGCCAGCGCCGACTCCGCGTGGGCGCGGCCCAGCGCGGACGCCGGACACACGTGCCGGCCGCCGGGGGAGAGGTGCGGGTTGTGCGCGCGGTTCAGGTTCAGGGTCTCGGGGTCCTCGAAGACCCCGGGGTCGAAGTGGGCCCCTTCGACGAGGACCAGGACGAGATCCCCCGCGCGTACGAGCACGTCACCGAGGAGTACGTCGGCGAGCGCGAGGTGCGGCAGCCCGTCGCGGACCGACAGGTTCCGGCGCAGCAGTTCGTCCACGGCGCGGCCCATCCGGTCCGGGTGGTCCCGCAGGTGGGCGATCAGCTCGGGCCGCTGGAGCAGGGCGAGCAGCGCGAGCGACAGGAACGCCGACGTGGACACGGCGCCCGCGCCGAACAGCGAGGCGGCGACGGTGGCGAGCGTCTCGTCCGTCAGGTGCGCGCAGTCCGGGTTCTCGCGCAGCGCCGCGAGCTCGCCCAGCAGCCCCGCCCGCTCGGGCACCGGGGCGTTCAGCCGCTCCGCCATGTAGCCGAGGTCCTTGTACCAGTCGAGCGGGGAGCCCTCGAAGGGCTGGGCGCTCGTCATGAAGGCGACGTCGAGACTGGCCATGAGGCGCGGCCAGTCCTCGAACGGCACCCCGAGCACCTTGCAGTGCAGTGCCGCCGAGAAGGGGTCGGCGAACCCGGCCCGCAGGTCCACCGGCGGTCCCCAGGCCATCAGGTCGTCGATGAGACGATCGGCCGTGATGCGCAGCCAGCCGTGCAGCCCTTCCCCCACAGGGAGGTTGAGTGCCTTCATCACCGCCCCGCGCAGCGCGGCGCCGGCGGCTCCGGGCGGGACGGTCGGCGCGTACGGGCCCGGGGAGCCCTGGGCGGCCGTACCCGTGGGGCGGAAACGTTCGTCCTCCAGCACCTGTGTGGCCGGCCCGTAGCCGGTGACGAGCCAGGCGTGGTCACCGGTCAGGGTGCGCACGCGGGCCACCGGGCGCTGCCCGCGGAGCCAGGAGCGGTCGTCGGGGCGTGCGCCGCCCCGCCGCGAGCGGGGGAATTCAAGCAGCTTGTCGGTCATCGTCCGCAGTCCTTCCGTGGGCGGCGTCGGGGTCTACGGCGGCATGGGCCGGGCCGGGCCACGTGTACGTGCTTCTGCCGCCGGGGCGCGCGCAGCTCAGGGCGCGGACGCCGTCGCGGCGGACGGTGCGGGTGCGGGGTGTGTGGGGCTGGAATCCGGATGCGTCAGTCGTGAGGTCCACTGAAGAACGCCCTTGGGGCCGCTAGTCCCGAGGAGCCCTGTGCTCCTGGTGTGGCGGCGACGCCAAGAAGTTACCGTCCGGCGGCGGAGAGTGACGAAGCGGTCCCTGCTTATGGCCGGAACTGGGCATTCAGGGGCGGAAAATGTGCTCGTTTCGCGGAAGACGTTTCGCGGCGAAGCACTTCAGCCGATTGCCGCCCGGCCGCCACTCGGCCGCCCCCCGGCCGGCGCTCGACTGCCGCCCGGCCGGCGTGCGCCGGGTGCCTGCCGGGCCCTGTGGCCGGACCGATAATCTGTGCGGGTTCTGATCAGCACCAGAAGGGGTGGGTCCAGTGGCGGACATCGAGTCGGCGCGCAAGGCGTTCGAGCGGTACGACCTCAACCGGGACGGGACGATCTCGGCGGTCGAGTACAAGAGCGTCATGGCGCAGCTCGGTGACCCCTACGTCACCGAGACGGTGGCCCAGGCCGTGATCAACTCCCACGACGGCGACGGTGACGGCAAGCTCACCTTCGACGAGTTCTGGGCGTCCCAGAACAAGGGCTGACGCCGCGCGGTACGGGCCCGGACCCCGCAGCTCAGGCTGTCGGGTCCGGGCCCGTACGCGTGCGGGCGCCCATGTCCGCGAGCTCGGCCCCGGCCGCTTCCAGCCAGCCGATCCAGAAGTTCTCCAGGTCGATCCCGGCGCGCAGGACGAGGTGCCGCAGCCGGTCGGCGTCGCCGGCCCGGCCGTCGCCGAAGTCCCGTTCCTCGATCGCCCGGTACTCCGCCAACTGCGCCCGGTGGAGGGCCAGATGGCGGAGCACCTCCGCCTCCAGGCCCTGCGTGCCCACCACCCCCGCCGCGCGCAGGCGCAGCAGGAGTGCGTCACGGATGGGCTTGGGTTCCTCGATCCGGGCCACCCAGGCGGCCAGTTCGTCGCGCCCGGCGGCCAGGACCTCGTACTCCTTCTTCTGGCCGCGCGTCGGCTGCCGCGGGCCGGGCAGCGCCCGGATCGCGCCGGACTCCTCCAGCTTCCCCAGCTCGCGGTAGATCTGCTGGTGCGTCGCGGACCAGAAGTAGCCGATGGACTTGTCGAACCTGCGGGTCAGCTCCAGCCCGGACGACGGCTTTTCGAGCAGCGCGGTGAGGATGGCGTACGGGAGGGACATGAGCGCATCCTAAGGAGGCCGGGCCTCACAGGGTCGCCGCGAGTTCGGTCCCCTGCCGGATCGCGCGCTTCGCGTCCAGCTCGGCCGCGACGTCCGCGCCGCCGATGAGGTGCACGGGCAGCCCGGCGGCCAGCAGGGTGTCGTACAGGTCGCGGCGCGGTTCCTGCCCGGTGCACAGGACGACCGTGTCCACGGCGATGACCTGCGGCTCGCCCCCGACCGTCACGTGCAGGCCCTCGTCGTCGATGCGGTCGTACGAGGCTCCCGCGACCATCGTGACGCCGCGGTGCTTGAGCTCGGTGCGGTGGATCCACCCGGTCGTCTTGCCGAGCCCGGCGCCGACCTTGGTGGGCTTGCGCTGGATCAGGTGAACGGTGCGGGTCTGCGGCGGCCGGGCCGGGGCCTGGAGGCCGCCGCGTGCGCCGTACTCCATGTCGACGCCCCACTGGGCGAAGAACACCTCGGGGTTCAGGCTCGCCGCGTCGTCGTCGCCCGTGGACGTGTCCGTGAGGAACTCGGCCACGTCGAAGCCGATGCCGCCCGCGCCGATGACCGCCACGCGGTCGCCGGCCTTCGCCTCGTCGCGCAGCAGGTCGAGGTAGCTGATGACGCTGGGGTGGTCGATGCCCTCGATCCGCGGGACGCGCGGGGTGACGCCGGTGGCCAGGACTATCTCGTCGTAGCCGGCCGCGGTGAGGGCCTCGGCGGTGGCGTGGGTGCCGAGGCGCAGCTCGACGCCGTGCTCGTCGAGCTGGTTGCGGAAGTACCGCAGCGTCTCGTTGAACTCCTCCTTGCCCGGCACCTTGCGGGCGATGTTGAGCTGGCCGCCGATCACGTCGGAGGCGTCGTACAGCGTCACGGCGTGGCCGCGCTCGGCCGCCGTCACCGCGCAGGCGAGCCCGGCCGGCCCGGCGCCGACGACGGCGACGCGCTTGGCGCGGCGGGTGGGGGAGAGGACGAGCTCCGTCTCGTGGCAGGCGCGGGGGTTGACCAGGCAGGAGGTGATGAGCCCGCTGAAGGTGTGGTCGAGGCACGCCTGGTTGCAGCCGATGCAGGTGTTGATGGCGTCGGCGCGTCCGGCCGCGGCCTTGGCGACGAAGTCGGGGTCGGCGAGGAACGGGCGGGCGAGCGACACCATGTCGGCGCAGCCGTCGGCGAGCAGTTCCTCGGCCTTCTCCGGGGTGTTGATGCGGTTGGTCGTCACCAGCGGGATGCTCACGGAGCCCATGACCCGCTTGGTCACCCAGGCGTACGCGCCGCGCGGCACGGAGGTCGCGATGGTGGGGATGCGGGCCTCGTGCCAGCCGATGCCCGTGTTGATGATGGTCGCGCCGGCCGCCTCGATCGCGCGGGCCAGGGTGACGACCTCCTCCAGCGACGAGCCGCCGGGGACGAGGTCGAGCATCGACAGGCGGTAGACGAGGATGAAGTCCGGGCCGACGTGCTCCCGCACGCGGCGCACGATCTCGACAGGGAAGCGCATGCGGTTCTCGTACGAGCCGCCCCACCGGTCGTCGCGGTGGTTGGTGTGCGCGGCGGTGAACTCGTTGATCAGGTAGCCCTCGGACCCCATGATCTCCACACCGTCGTACCCCGCCGACTTCGCGAGGCCCGCCGCGCAGACGAAGTCCTCGACGGTCTCCTCGACCTGGGCGTCGGTCAGGGCGTTCGGCGTGTACGGGCTGATCGGCGCCTGGATCGCGCTCGGGGCGACGAGGTCGGGGTGGTACGCGTACCGGCCGAAGTGCAGGATCTGCATCGCGATCCTGCCGCCCGCGCGGTGCACCGCCTCGGTCACCTGGCGGTGCTGGGCCGCCTCCTCGGGCGTGGTGAGCTTCGCGCCGCCCGGGTACGGGCGGCCGGCGTCGTTCGGGGAGATGCCGCCGGTGACCATGAGACCGACGCCGCCGCGGGCGCGGGTCGCGTAGAACTCGGCCATCCGCTCGAAGCCGCGCTCGGCCTCTTCGAGCCCGACGTGCATGGAACCCATGAGCACGCGATTGGGCAGGGTGGTGAAGCCCAGGTCGAGCGGGCTCAGCAGGTGCGGGTACGCAGTCGTCGGACTCATGCCGCAATGTGTAGTCCACGCGGAGCCGCTTGTGCAACAAGTTGCATAAAGAATGCCGTGTTAGTTGGACGACATCCGCGCCTCGTACAGTGTTCGGGCCGGCCGTACGAGCCGGCCCCCCTCCGCGTACGACAGGCTCAGGTTCTCTTGCCCTCCCTCGCAGTGTCCCGCCCCGTGTGGCTCTCGCCCAAGGTCTTCCGTACCGAGTTCCTGGCCGGCCTCGTGGTCGCACTGGCACTGATCCCCGAGGCGATCTCGTTCTCGATCATCGCCGGCGTCGATCCGGCCGTCGGCCTCTTCGCCTCCTTCACAATGGCCGTCACGATCGCCTTCGTCGGCGGGCGGCCCGCCATGATCTCGGCGGCGACGGGAGCGGTGGCACTGGTCATCGCCCCGCTGAACCGCGAGTACGGCCTCGGGTACCTGATCGCCTGCGTCATCCTCGCGGGCGTCTTCCAGATCGTCCTCGGCGCGCTCGGGGTCGCGAAACTGCTGCGGTTCGTGCCGCGCTCGGTGATGGTCGGCTTCGTCAACTCGCTCGCGATCCTGGTCTTCATGGCGCAGGCGCCCGAGCTCACCGACGTGCCGTGGGCGGTGTATCCGCTGGTCGTGGCCGGCCTGGTGCTCATGGTCCTCTTTCCGAGGATCACCCGGGCGGTGCCGGCCCCGCTGGTCTCCATCGTCATCCTGACGACCGTGACGCTGGCCGCCGGAATCGCCGTACCGGACGTGGGGGACAAGGGCGACCTGCCGTCGTCCCTGCCGGTCCCGGGGCTGCCGGACGTGCCCCTCACCGTGGAGACGCTGAAGATCGTCGCCCCGTACGCGCTGGGGATGGCGCTGGTGGGGCTGATGGAGTCGCTGATGACCGCCAAGCTGGTCGACGACATCACGGACACGCGCTCCAGCAAGACGCGCGAGTCGATCGGCCAGGGCGTCGCCAACATCGTCACCGGCTTCCTCGGCGGCATGGGCGGCTGCGCGGTGATCGGGCAGACGATGATCAACGTCAAGACGTCGGGCGCCCGCACCCGCCTGTCGACGTTCCTCGCGGGCGTCTTCCTCATGATCCTGTGCGTCGTCTTCGGGCCGGTCGTGTCGGAGATCCCGATGGCGGCCCTGGTCGCGGTGATGATCCTGGTCTCGGCGGCCACCTTCGACTGGCACTCCGTCGCGCCCGGGACGCTGCGGCGGATGCCGCTCGGCGAGACCGTCGTCATGGTCGTCACCGTGCTGTGCGTGGTGGCGTCGCACAACCTCGCCGTCGGAGTGGTCGTCGGCTCGGTCACCGCGATGGTCGTCTTCGCCCGGCGCGTCGCCCACCTGGTCGACGTCACGGCGGTCACCGACGAGGACGCCGGACGGATCGTCTACACGGTCACCGGTGAGCTGTTCTTCGCGTCGTCCAACGAGCTGGTCGAGCAGTTCGACTACGCGCTCGGCGGCCCCGGGCACGTCGTCATCGACTTGACCGCCGCGCACATCTGGGACGCGTCGTCGGTCGCCGCGCTGGACGCCATCACGACGAAGTACGAGCAGCGGGGCCGGACCGTGGAGATCGTCGGGCTGAACCAGTACAGCGCGAAGATGCACGGCACGCTCAGCGGGGAACTCGGCGGCGGCCACTGACGCGCGGCGCGTGTCCGCCGCCCCGGCCGGGGCGCGGCCCGCGACGGGTGTGGGGGCACGACTGGGGTCGGCGCGGCCCGTGCCGGAGTTGGCAGGGGTGACCGGGGCGACCGGGGCGGTGACGGGGGCCGGGGCGGCGGCGGTGTCCCGAGCGCCCGGGGAGTGGCCGGGGCGTGGGTGCCCGGTGGGGCGGGGTGGCCCGGGCGGGCGCGCGGGGCGCTCACAGGGCGCTGTAGACCGCCTCCACCAGCGCCATCTTGCGCGGGTCGTCGGCGATGTTCGGGCCCATTCGGTTCATCACGTACCCCATGCCGAGGCCGGCCTCGGGGTCCGCGAGGCCGCAGGAGCCGCCGAACCCGTCGTGCCCGAAGGCCCGCGGGTTCGGTCCGTACGAACCGCGCGGGCCGCTCAGCCACAGGCCGAGCCCGATCTCCGTGTCGTGGCCGAGCCCCGCACCGAGCACCAGGTCCCTGTCGCCGCCCTGCCCCTCGCGGGCCCGCTCGACCATGTCGCGGGAGAGTACCCGGCGCTCGCCCAGACGCCCGCCGCCGGCGTAGATCCCGTAGAGGGCGGCCACCGCGCGGGCCGTTCCGTGGCCGTTCGCGGCGGGCACCTCGGCGGCCCGCCACTCGGGGGTGTTGGCCTGCGCCGCGCCGGGGCCCGGGTTGAGCAGGGCCGCGAGCGCGACCGGCTCCAGGGCGGCGAAGAGCGCCGCCTGCTCACCGGTGGGCTCGGTCCGGGCGTGCACGAGTTCGGCGGCCCGCCCGGCCTCCCGCTCCGGCAGCCCGATCGTGAAGTCGATGCCGAGCGGCCCGGTGACCTCCCGGCGGAGATACGCGCCGGGGAGCAGGCCCGTGACGCGCCGGACGACCTCGCCGACCAGGAACCCGTACGTGATCGCGTGGTAGCCGGACCGCGTGCCCGGTTCCCACCACGGCTCGGTGGCGGCGAGGCGCGCGCAGGTCAGCTCCCAGTCGTACAGCTCGGCGAAGGTGTGCGGCTCGCGCAGCCCGGCGAGTCCGGCCCGGTGCGACAGGAGGTGGCGTACGGGAACGGCTTCCTTGCCGGCGGCCGCGAACTCCGGCCAGTACGACGCGACCGGGGCGTCGAGATCGAGCAGCCCCCGGTCGGCCAGCAGATGGGCGCAGAGGGCGGTCGGCCCCTTGGTGGTCGACCACACGTTGACCACGGTGTCCCGCTCCCACGGCCGGCTGCGCGCGGCGTCGGCCCAGCCGCCCCAGAGGTCGACCACCGTCTCGTCGCCGACCAGCACGGTGACGGCGGCGCCCAGCTCACCGCGCTCCCGGAAGTTCTCCTCGAACACGGCGCGCACGGCGGCGAAACGGTCGTCGCAGTGACCGTGGATCTCAGGGACGGGCGCAGGCGTGGGCCGGCTCATCGAGGCCTCCGGACGGCAGTCGGCTGGGTCGCAGAGCAACATACCGACTGGTCGGGCTGACCGGAAGACGGCAGGCCCGCCCGACATCCGCGACGGGCCCCGCGGACCACGCCCCGTGCGGAGTGCGGCCCGCCGGGACACCTCCGCCGCACGTCCGCGCACGGCGAACCGGACTGTCCCGGCCGGACGCGCCGGCCCGGACAGCCGCGGCGGCAGGTCAGATGTTGACGCCGAAGTCCGTCGCGATGCCGCGCAGGCCCGAGGCGTAGCCCTGGCCGACGGCGCGGAACTTCCACTCGGCGCCGTTGCGGTACAGCTCGCCGAAGACCATGGCGGTCTCGGTCGAGGCGTCCTCGGAGAGGTCGTACCGCGCGAGCTCGTTGTTGTCCGCCTGGTTGACGACCCGGATGAAGGCGTTGCGCACCTGGCCGAAGCTCTGGCCGCGGCTCTCGCCCTCGTGGATCGAGACCGGGAAGACGATCTTGTCGACCTCGGCGGGCACGGTCGAGAGGCTCACCTTGATCTGCTCGTCGTCGCCCTCGCCCTCACCGGTGAGGTTGTCACCGGTGTGCTCGACCGAGCCGTCCGGGCTCTTGAGGTTGTTGAAGAAGACGAAGTGCTGGTCCGACACGACCTTGCTGTTGACATCGAGCAGCAGGGCGCTGGCATCGAGGTCGAAGTCGGTCCCGGTCGTGCTGCGTACGTCCCAGCCCAGGCCCACCGTGACGGCGGTCAGGCCGGGGGCCTCCTTGGAGAGCGAGACGTTGCCGCCCTTGGAGAGACTGACACCCATGAAGATCCCTGCTCAATCCGGCGCGGGCCGCGCCCTTTGACGATCTCTTTGCCCAACCCGCCAACGCTTGCGCGGCCCGCTCAGTTCCCGGCCGCCGCAGTCAGTCCTCCGAATGGCCGACCGGGATGACGAGTTCGGGGCGGTCCCACATCACCGCGGGCGGGTTGGCGCGCTCGGTTCCGGTCCGCCGCCCGCCCACGCCGAGGTAGAAGCCCTCGGCGGGCGGGTGCGAGACCACCCGCACGCCGGTGATCCCCGCGGCGCGCGCCTCGCCGCGCAGGTGACCGACGAGCCGGCGGCCGATGCCGAGGCCCTGGGCCGAGTCGGCCACGAACATCAGGTCGAGCTCCGGCGGTTCCAATATCAACGAGTAGAAGCCGAGCACCCGGTCGTCCCCGGCGTCGACCGCCACGAAGACCCGGTGCGCCTCGATGTAGTCCGGCCCCACCCGGTACCCGGCGACCATGGGTGCGTACGGCCCCTCGTACGCGCCGGAGCTCCGCACGAGCCTGGTGAGACGCTTCGCGTCCCGTGCGGTGGCCCGCCGGATGCTTGTAACGCGTGAAGCCATATCGAGAGTATTACCCACCGTCCGGCTCCGGGGCCACGGCCGCCGGCCGCGAACCCCGCTGTTCACGCGGCGGCTCCGGCGGCCGGCCCTCCGCGTCACCGGTTCGACCGTCGCCGCCGCCATGCTCCTTGCGCGATCGGCCCCGAACCGGACGGAGAACGGCTCCCATGCGCCCCACAGTCACAGCCACAGCGACAGCCGCAGTCACAGCAGCAGGCACCGGCACATCAGCAGTCACAGCCGCAGCCATAAGCGCAGCCGCACCAGTCGCCGCCCCGAACCCCGCCTCCGCGTACGTCACCTCCATCGCCCACTCCCAGGAGCAGATCCGGGCCGCGCAGCGGCTGCGCCACCGCGTCTTCGCCGAGGAGATGGGCGCGCGCCTCGACTCGCCCCTGCCCGGGCACGACATCGACGCGTACGACGACCTCGCCGACCACCTCGTCGTCACCGAGACCGCGACCGGCGAGGTCGTCGGCACGTACCGGCTGCTGCCGCCCGGCCGCACCGCGCACTCCTACTCCGACGGCGAGTTCGACCTGACGGCCCTCGACGGGCTGCGGCCGTCGATGATCGAGGCCGGCCGCTCCTGCGTCCACCCCGACCACCGCTCGGGCGCGGTGATCAACCTGATGTGGTCCGCGCTCGCCCGGTACGTCCTGCTCTCCGGCCACCGCTACCTGGCCGGCTGCGCCTCCGTACCCCTGTCGGACGGCGGTGCGACGGCCGCCGGCGCCTGGCTGCTCGGCACGGCCAGGCACTCCTCGCCGCCCGAGCTGAGGGTGCACCCCCGCCGTCCCTGGACGCCCGCCGAACTGCCGTCCGAGCGGCCGGGGTACGCCGGCCTGCCGCCCCTGCTGCGGGGCTACTTCCGGCTCGGCGCGTGGATGTGCGGGGCGCCCACCCACGACCCCGAGTTCGACGTCGCCGACTTCTTCGTCCTGCTCGACATGGACCGGCTGGGGGACCGCTACCGCCGTTACTTCCTCGGCGAGGAGCGGTGAGCCCGTGGGCCGTCGACGCGGGGTGCCGCCCGCACTGCGCTGCCCACGCGGCCCCCGCGGTGCCGGCCGCGCGGGCCGTACGGCGCTGCGTGCGGCTCGCGGGCGCGGTCGCCCGCGCGGTGTCCTGCGGCGAGCGGCTCGCCGAACCCCCGGTACTGCGCGAGCGGGCGAGGAGCATGCTCGCCGCCCTCGGGACAACCCTCGCGGCCGATCCCGGACCCCTGAGCGTGCCCAGGGGTGACGGCGGGCCCGGCACCCTCGTCGTGGCCAACCACGTCTCCTGGCTCGACGTCGTCGCCGTACTCGCCGTGGAGCCCGTCACCCTGCTCGCCAAGCGCGAGATCGGGCAGTGGCCGGTCGTCGGAACCCTCGCCCGGCGCGTCGGCACGCGCTTCGTCGACCGGGAGAAGCCCCGCGAGCTGCCCCACGTCGTCGACGACGTGGCGCGCCTGCTCCGGTCGGGCAGGTCCGTACTGGTCTTCCCCCAGGCCACCACGTGGTGCTCCGCGCCCGGCGGCCGGTTCCGGCGGGCCGTGTTCCAGGCGGCGCTCGACGCGGGGGCGCCGGTGCGCCCGGTGACGATCGCCTACGAGCAGGCGGGCGCCCCCAGCACGGTGGCCGCGTTCCTCGGCGACGAGGACTTCGCGACCTCGCTGCGCCGGGTGGCCGGCGCGTCCGGCCTGACCGTACGGATCACTCCCCGCCCACCGCTGCCGCACACCGACCGGCGGTCCCTGGCCGCGGCGGCGCGGGCGGCCGTCGGCGGCGAGCACCCCCTGACCACAGCGAGCGGCGACACGTACCCCTGCCCCGCGCGCTGACGGCCAGGGGGCCGCCTGCGGAGTGACGCCCGCTGTGCGCGCGACAGGCCGCCTGCGGGGTGACGCCCGCTGTGCGCGCGACCGCTGCCCCCGGCCGGCCCGCTTACCCGGTCAGCACTCGATGATGTTCACCGCGAGGCCGCCGCGCGCGGTTTCCTTGTACTTGACCGACATGTCCGCGCCGGTCTCCTTCATGGTCTTGATGACCTTGTCCAGGGAGACCTTGTGGCTGCCGTCGCCGCGCATCGCCATCTTCGCCGCCGTGACGGCCTTCACCGCCGCCATGCCGTTGCGCTCGATGCACGGGATCTGGACCAGGCCGCCGACCGGGTCGCAGGTCAGGCCCAGGTTGTGCTCCATGCCGATCTCGGCGGCGTTCTCGACCTGCTCCGGCGATCCGCCCAGCACCTCGGCCAGCGCGCCCGCCGCCATCGAGCAGGCCGAGCCGACCTCGCCCTGGCAGCCGACCTCGGCACCGGAGATCGACGCGTTCTCCTTGAAGAGCATGCCGATCGCGCCCGCGGAGAGCAGGAAGCGGACCACGCCCTCCTCGTCCGCGCCGGGCACGAAGTTCATGTAGTAGTGCAGGACGGCGGGGATGATGCCGGCGGCGCCGTTGGTCGGCGCGGTGACGACGCGGCCGCCCGCCGCGTTCTCCTCGTTGACCGCCATGGCGTAGAGGGTGATCCACTCCATGGACAGGGCCAGCGGGTCGCCCTCGGAGCGGAGCTTGCGCGCGGTGTTCGCGGCCCGCCTGCGCACCTTCAGGCCGCCGGGCAGGATGCCCTCCTGGGACATGCCGCGCGCGACGCAGTCCTGCATGGCCCGCCAGATCTCCAGCAGCCCCTCGCGGATCTCCGTCTCGGTGCGCCACGCCTTCTCGTTCTCCAGCATCAGCGCGGAGATCGACAGACCGGTGTCCTTCGCCAGGCGCAGCAGCTCGTCACCGGTGCGGAAGGGGTACTTCAGCACCGTGTCGTCGAGCTTGATCCGGTCCTCGCCGACGGCGTCCTCGTCGACGACGAAGCCGCCGCCCACCGAGTAGTACGTCTTCTCCAGCAGCGCCGTGCCCTCGGCGTCGAACGCCCACAGCGTCATGCCGTTGGCGTGGTACGGCAGGGCCTTGCGGCGGTGCAGGATCAGGTCCTCGTCGAAGTCGAAGCCGATCTCGTGCGCGCCGAGCAGCTCGATGCGCCCGTCCGCCTTGATCCGCTCGAACTGCTCGTCGGCGGTCTCGACGTCGACCGTGCGCGGGGAGTTGCCCGCCAGGCCGAGGAGGACCGCCTTGGGAGTGCCGTGGCCGTGCCCGGTCGCCCCGAGCGAGCCGAACAGCTCGGCGCGTATGGACGTGGTGTGCGCCAGCAGTCCGTCGTTCTTCAGACGGCCCGCGAACAGGCGGGCCGCCCGCATCGGGCCGACCGTGTGGGAGCTGGACGGGCCGATGCCGATCGAGAACAGGTCGAAGACCGAGATGGCCACGGGGGAACTCCTCAGGGTGGGTAGACGCCGCTGTCTGCCGGGGTGGTGCAGATGATCAAGGGCGGGTACAAGAGCCGGGGCACCGCACTCACTGTTCAGTGTGCGCGGCGCCCCGTTGTTCAGTCTGTGTCGTACGTAACTACTTCAGACCAGGGTAAAGCGGGTGCTTGCCGGCCAGCGCCGTGACGCGGGCCGAAAGGGCGTCGGCGTCGTACGACGGCTTCAGGGCCTCGGCGATGATGTCCGCCACCTCGGCGAAGTCCTCGGCCTGGAAACCGCGCGTGGCCAGGGCCGGCGTACCGATCCGCAGACCCGAGGTGACCATCGGCGGGCGGGGGTCGTTCGGGATGGCGTTGCGGTTGACCGTGATGCCCAGGCCGTGGAGGCGGTCCTCGGCCTGCTGGCCGTCCAGCTCGGAGTTCCGCAGGTCGACGAGGACCAGGTGGACGTCCGTGCCGCCGGTGAGGACGGACACGCCGTGCTCGGTGACGTCGGCGCGCACCAGGCGCTCGGCCAGGATGCGGGCGCCGTCCAGGGTGCGCTGCTGGCGCTCCCTGAACTCCTCGCTCGCGGCGACCTTGAAGGACACGGCCTTCGCGGCGATGACGTGCTCCAGCGGGCCGCCCTGCTGACCGGGGAAGACCGCCGAGTTGATCTTCTTGGCGAGCTCGGCGGTGGAGAGGATCACTCCGCCGCGCGGGCCGCCCAGCGTCTTGTGCGTGGTCGTGGTGACGACGTGGGCGTGCGGCACCGGGTTGGGGTGCAGGCCCGCGGCGACCAGACCGGCGAAGTGCGCCATGTCGACCATGAGGTACGCGCCGACCTCGTCCGCGATGCGGCGGAAGGCGGCGAAGTCCAGCTGGCGCGGGTACGCGGACCAGCCGGCCACGATCAGCTTCGGCTTGGACTCCTTGGCGAGGCGCTCGACCTCGGCCATGTCGACCTCGCCGGTGGCGTCGTCCACGTGGTACGCGACCACGTTGTAGAGCTTGCCGGAGAAGTTGATCTTCATGCCGTGGGTCAGGTGACCGCCGTGGGCCAGGTTGAGGCCCATGATCGTGTCGCCCGGCTTCAGCAGCGCGAACATCGCGGCGGCGTTGGCCTGCGCGCCCGAGTGGGGCTGCACGTTCGCGTGCTCGGCGCCGAAGAGCGCCTTGATGCGGTCGATCGCGATCTGCTCGACCACGTCGACGTGCTCGCAGCCGCCGTAGTAACGGCGGCCGGGGTAGCCCTCGGCGTACTTGTTGGTGAGTACGGAGCCCTGGGCCTCCATGACCGCGACCGGGGCGAAGTTCTCCGAGGCGATCATTTCGAGGGTGGACTGCTGGCGGAGCAGCTCGGCGTCGACGGCGGCGGCGACGTCCGGGTCGAGCTCATGCAGGGGAGTGTTGAGAAGCGTCATCACGGTCCCGATCGAGGTCTTAGTTGCCGGAGGAGAAGGCGTCGTACTCGTCGGCGGAGAGCAGGTCGCCCGGCTCGTCCGTGACGCGCACCTTGAAGAGCCAGCCGCCCTCGAAGGGGGCGGAGTTCACCAGCGACGGGTCGTCGACGACGTCCTGGTTCGCCTCGACGACCTCGCCGGTCACCGGGGAGTACAGGTCGCTGACCGACTTGGTCGACTCCAGCTCGCCACAGGACTCGCCCGCGCTCACCGTGTCGCCGACGTCCGGGAGCTGTGCGTACACGACGTCACCGAGCGCGTTGGCCGCGAACTCCGTGATGCCGACCGTCGCCACGCCGTCCTCGGCGGTCGACAGCCACTCGTGCTCCTTGCTGTAACGCAGCTGCTGGGGGTTGCTCATGACCTGAATTCTCCTGTACGCGGGGCAGTGGTGGTGAACGGGGCGGTTGTGCGGGGGGTCACTTCTGGCGCTTGTAGAACGGCAGCGCGACGACCTCGTACGGCTCATGCGTACCGCGGATGTCGACGCCGACACCGGAGGTGCCCGGCGCAGCGTGCGCGGCGTCGACGTACGCCATGGCGATCGGCCTGCCCAGCGTGGGGGAGGGGGCCCCGGAGGTGACCTCGCCGATCACCTCGCCGCCTGCGACCACGGGGAAACCGGCGCGCGGGACGCGGCGGCCCTCGGCGACCAGGCCGACCAGCTTGCGCGGCGGGGCGGTCTCGGCGCGCTCGGCGGCGACCAGAAGCGCGGCGCGGCCGACGAAGTCGCCCTCCTTCTCGAACTTCACGACCCGGCCAAGACCCGCGTCGAACGGCGTCAGCGCCGTGGTCAGCTCGTGCCCGTACAGCGGCATGCCCGCCTCCAGGCGCAGGGTGTCGCGGCAGGAGAGGCCGGCCGGGACCAGGCCGGCGTCCTTGCCCGCCTCGGTCAGCGCCTGCCACAGCGTCTCGGCGTGCCGCGGCTCCACGAACAGCTCGAAGCCGTCCTCGCCGGTGTAGCCGGTACGGGCGATGAGCGCCGGGACGCCGGCGACGGTGCCGGGCAGGCCGGCGTAGTACTTCAGCCCGTCCAGGTCGGCGTCGGTGACCGACTTGAGGATGCCGGGGGACTCGGGGCCCTGGACGGCGATCAGGGCGTACGCGTCGCGGTCGTCCCGTACCACGGCGTCGAAGCCGGCGGCGCGCTCGGTGATCGCGTCGAGGACGACCTGGGCGTTACCGGCATTGGCGACCACCATGTACTCGGTCTCGCCCAGGCGGTAGACGATCAGGTCGTCGACGATCCCGCCGTCCTCCTGGCAGATCATCGTGTACCGGGCGCGGCCGAGGCCGATGGTGCCGATGTTCCCCACGAGGGCGTAGTCGAGGGCGTTCACGGCCTGCGGGCCGGTGACGGTGATCTCGCCCATGTGGGAGAGGTCGAAGAGGCCGGCGCGGGTGCGGACGGCGTTGTGCTCGTCGCGCTCGCTGGCGTACCGCAGCGGCATGTCCCAGCCCGCGAAGTCGGTCATGGTCGCGCCCAGCGCACGATGAGTGGCGTCGAGGGCGGTGTGACGGGGGACATTGCTCATGTGCGGGACTCCCAGGGCATGACAGGCGAGGACGATCCTCCCCATCTGTCATCGGAACCTGAGAGGTTCACCGGGAGAGTCCCGGCTTGCACCTTGGGTGGAGCCGCGGCGAAGCGGCTCGCTTTTCAGATCTGCCTCGCCCGCGCGGTACGGGGCCTGAGAGATTCAAGGGAGGAACTTGCTCCTTCGGCGTCCTCGGCACACAGTGCTTCGGACTCTCCCGCGCGGGTTCAAGCGGCCGGTATGGAGTTGGCGCGCACATCATTGCACGCGGGCGGCGGCCCGACAGCACCTGGGCGGATCCTGAAATGGACTTGTGGCGCATTACCTTTTCTTTACACTTTGTGGGCAAGGGTGGGGGAGGGTGGGGGACACCCGACAGGGGGAAGACGATGACGTTGCAGCAGCCCGGTGTGTACGCGACGACCGCGGGGACCGCGCACCGCGCGGTGCCCGCCCAGCAGGGTGTGCCGGTGCGGGCCGCCCGCCGGCCGGCACCCGTCGTCCGCGACCTGCGCGAGCGCGGGGGGCGCGGCCCGCGGGCGCTGTCCTTCGCGGCCGGTGACACGGTGGTGGTGTCCGGCCTGCCGGGCAGCGGCAAGAGCACTCTGATCCGGCGTACGGCGAGCACGGCGGCGCACCGGATCGACTCGCAGGACGCGCGGGAGCGCTGGGAGGCGCTGATGCCCCGCCTGCTGCCGTACGCGCTCTACCGGCCGCTGGTGCGCGCGGCGCACTACGCCGGGCTGTGGCGCGCGCTGCACTCGGGCGAGGGCGTCGTGGTGCACGACTGCGGTACGCAGACCTGGGTGCGGCGGTGGCTGGCGCGCGACGCCCGCCGCCGGGGCGTCGCGCTGCACCTGGTGCTCCTGGACGTGACGGCGGACGTGGCGCGGGCCGGCCAGCAGGAGCGCGGCCGCGGGGTCTCCGGTTACGCCTTCGCCCGGCACCGGCGGGCGGTGGGCCGGCTGGTGCGCGACGCGGAGGCGGGCCGGCTGCCCGCGGGCTGCGCGTCGGCGGTCCTGCTCGACCGGGACGCGGCGGGCGCGCTGAAGGTCATCGACTTCCTCGCCCCGGCGGCCGGCGGCCCCTGCGGCGGCTGACGGCCGGGGGCCCGGGGGAGCCCGGGGGAGCCCGGGGGACGACGGGCGCGTCGCGTTAAAGTCGTGCCGTGGATTACCCAGACTTCCCGGTAGCGGCCCACCCGCACGGCGGCAGCGGCTGGCCCGGCAACGAGCTCGAAGAGGTGCTGGGCGCCTCGCTCGGCAACCCCGCCGCGGGCGGCCGCATAGTCGAGGTGCTCGGGCGCAGCCAGGTGTGGGTGCCGCTGCCCTCCGGCGGCGGGCCCGACTCCCCGAACCTCGACCTGCCGACCGTGCTGATCCACGGCGAGGCGTACGTGCCCGTCTACAGCTCCGAGGAGCAGCTCCGCCACTGCGCGGGACCCCACATGTCCTTCACCGTGGCGCCCGCCCGGGAGTTCGCCCGGGGGCTGCCCCCGCAGCTCGGCATCGCGGTGAACCCGGACGGCGCGGTCGGCGTGCCGCTGCCGCCCGCCGCCGTGGCCGAGCTCTGCCGGGCCGGCCGTACCCCGCTGGACGGGCCGGCCAGTGGCGGCCGGGTCCGGCTCTTCGAGCCGGACTGGCAGGAGGAGCCGGTCGACTTCCTGTCCGCCGCCGCCGGGGAGTTCCAGGAGAGCGGTGTGGTGCTGACCGCCCGCCGCGCCCTGGCCAGCGTCGAGGGCGGCCCCGCGACGCTCTTCGTCGGCGTACAGCTGTCCGCCTGGGAGGGCGCCGACCGCAACGCCCCGATGGACGCGCTGGGCCGGGCGCTCGGCCGCGTCCAGGTGCCGTGGGAGGTCAACCTGGTCCTGCTGGACGTGGCACAGGACCCGGTCGCCGCGTGGATGCTGGAGAAGGTCCGGCCCTTCTACACCCGCGCCTGACGCCCGGACGCCCGGCGCGCACCGGCCCGGCTCCGGGCGCCGGACCCGGCTCGCACGGGCGTGCCCGGCCGCCGGCGGGCGCACACCGCCGCCCGATCCCCGCCCGACCCGTGCTCCGCGCCGGTGGTGCCGCTTAAGCTTGGTCGACAACCGACACGGTGGATCGAAGAGGGGCGGGACCCAGGGTGAGCGCGTCAGGCACTGCGGCGGCCGGGCAGGTCGAGCACATGCTGCGCCAGGTGACACCCGGGCGTTACGACGCGTACGAGGCGCTCCTGCGCGCCCTCGCGGATCCGGCGGGCGGCGAGTTGTGGATGCTGCTGTGGCACGGTCAGGCCGGGTCGCCGGACGCCCAGTACGGGAACATGGACGTCGACGGCCTCGGTTACGCGCCGTGCGTCACTTCCGCCCAGGAGCTGGCCGCGAGCGGCTGGAGCCGGGCGTACGAGGTGGTGCCCGCCCGCGACGTCGCCCGGGCGCTGTTCCCCGACCGCTGGGGCATCTGGCTCAACCCGCACGCCCCCGGCGGCGGCGTCGGCATCCCCTGGCTCGACCTGCGGCGCATCGCGACCGGACTCGACCGGATGCCGGCGGGACCGCTGCGGCTTTCCGAACCGGCCGTCGAGATCCCGCAGTTCTACGCCCTGCTGACCCAGAACGCCCACCGGACGCCGGCAGTCCGCGCGCTGCGCCGCGCCTGGGTGCAGCCGGCGCTCGGGGCGCCGTACCTGGCCATCGGGCTCGATCTCTACGACACGGGCCAGCAGTCCGTGGACTCCGTGCGCGCGATGATGCAGCAGTCGATCGGCGTGGTTCCCGAAGGGCTGCCGGTGTCCACCGTCGCGATGTCCGACGAGTACGACCCCGTGTCCATGTGGCTGCGCGCCAACGCCCGCCCGTTCTACGACCGCGAGGCCCACGCGCCCGCCGCCCCCGCCACCGCCCCGCAGGGCGGCTACGGCTACCCGGCGCCGCGCGCCTACTGAGACGCTCCTCCCTCACGGTCGCCACGGCCCCCGCGGCCGGCCATGGCCCGCCACGGCCGCCACGGCCCAATTTAGCGGCGCATGAAGGCCGTTGGGCGGCATGTCCGGTCTGGTGCAATCGACCGCTTCTGATCCGCTGAGCCGATCGCGGCGTCCGCATAACGGAAGACCACAGGCCACATCACGGTTGCGCATCCATTGCCCGCCAGGTCTGGCGGGTGATCGCGCGCTCATTGAAGACTCCCGCAACAAGGAACGTCGGTCCTGTGTGCGACCCGCTTCCCCGTGATGTCAACTGCGTTTGTCCGAGCACCTTCTGCACGTTTCCGCACCACTTGCACCTGCGATGCGAACAAGCCGCTACAGCGGCAGGCGCGGGCCGACCACCCGTCGGCCGAGCCGAGAGGGGTCCCCACCACGATGACGGCACCACTGCACGACACGAGCGCGGCAGAGACCGCGGCCGTTGACGTCGCGGCCGATGTTCCGGCGAAAGCCATCGAAGGCCGCTCGCCCTGGAAGATCGCATGGGTGCGTCTGAAGCGCGACAAGGTCGCGCTGGCCGGCGGCGTCGTCGTGTTGTTCCTGATCCTGGTCGCGGTCTTCGCGCCCTTGATCGTCAGCGCGTTCGGCCACCCGCCGAACGACTTCCACGAGGACAAGATCGACCCGCTGTTCGGCACGCCGATCGGCAGCTGGGGCGGCATGAGCTCCGACTTCCTGCTGGGAGTCGAACCGGTCAACGGCCGCGACGTGTTCAGCCGCCTCGTCTACGGAGCCCGGATCTCGCTGCTGGTCGCCTTCCTCGCGGCCCTCTTCGCCGTCGCGCTCGGCACGGTCTTCGGGATCATCGCCGGCTACTTCGGCGGCTGGGTCGACGCGGCGATCAGCCGTGTGATGGACGTACTGCTGGCCTTCCCGCAGCTCCTCTTCATCATCGCGCTGGTCTCGGTACTGCCCAACTCCCTCTGGGGGTTCAGCGGTTCCGGTGTGCGCATCGGCGCGCTCATCGTGGTCATCGGCTTCTTCGGGTGGCCGTACGTCGGCCGGATCGTCCGGGGCCAGACGCTCTCCCTGCGGGAGCGCGAGTACGTCGAGGCGGCTCGCAGCCTCGGCGCGGGCCGGACGTACATCCTGTTCAAGGAGCTGCTGCCCAACCTGGTCGCGCCGATCACCGTCTACACGACGCTGATGATCCCGACCAACGTCCTGAGCGAGGCCGCCCTCAGCTTCCTGGGCGCCGGAGTCAAGCCGCCCACCGCCTCCTGGGGCCAGATGCTCTCCAAGGCCAAGGAGTACTACGAGGCGGACCCGATGTTCATGATCGCGCCCGGCGTGGCCATCTTCGTCACGGTCCTGGCCTTCAACCTCTTCGGGGACGGCGTGCGTGACGCGCTGGACCCGAAGGGCTCCCGCTGACCGTTCGTCCCGCACCACCCCACGTTCCCCCCGCGCCGCCCCTGCCGATGTGTCAGGAGGCCACCCAAACCGTCGGTCCCGCGAGGGACCGGCACACTTACGGAGGTTGCTGATCGTGACAGCCAACAGTTCTTCCAGGCGACGGCTCGCCGCAGGCGCGGCGCTCGTCGTCGCCGCGCTCGTCGGAACCACGGCCTGCGGTGGCGGCGGCAAGGACGAGTCCGACGGCAAGGGCAAGGCACCCGGCTTCAACGCGGCCGTCGGCAAGATCGCGAACCCTTCGGACAAGAAGGGCGGCACGATCAAGTTCATCGGTACGCAGGACTCCGACTCCTGGGACCCGCAGCGCGGTTACTACGGCTTCATGTGGGACTTCGCCCGCTACTACACGCGCCAGCTGATCACCTTCAAGCCGGTCGCGGGCACCGAGTCCACCGAGCTCGTCGCCGACATGGCGACCGACACCGGCCAGGTCTCGGCGGACAAGAAGACCTACACCTTCACGCTGAAGGACGGACTGGCCTGGGAGGACGGCAAGCCCGTCACCTCCAAGGACATCAAGTACGGCATCGAGCGCATCTGGGCCCAGGACAAGATCTCCGGCGGCCCGATCTACCTTCAGCAGGTCCTCGACCCGAAGAAGGAGTACAAGGGTCCGTACAAGGACAAGTCGGCCGACAAGCTGGGCCTGAAGGCCATCGAGACGCCGGACGACAAGACCATCGTCTTCAAGCTGCCCAAGCCCAACGGCGACTTCCTCCAGATGCTGGCCATGCCGGCCGCCACGCCGGTCCGCCAGGACAAGGACACGGCCGAGAAGTACGGCCTGAAGCCCTTCTCCAACGGCCCGTACAAGATCGACTCCTACACGCCCAACAAGGGCATGGAGCTGAGCCGCAACCCCAACTGGAAGCGGGAGACCGACACCGTCCGCAAGGCGCTGCCGGACAAGGTCTCGCTCAAGCTCATCACCAACGCCGACGACATGGACAACCGCCTGATCGAGGGCGACTACGACCTCGACGTCAACGCGACCGGCATCAGCCCGGCCGGCCGTACGAAGGCGCTGCGCGACCACAAGGCGAACGTCGACAACCCGCAGACCGGCTTCATCCGGTACGCGGTCTTCCCGCAGACGGTCAAGCCGATGGACAACATCCACTGCCGCAAGGCGGTCATCCACGCCTCCGACCACAAGTCGCTCCAGACCGCGCGCGGCGGCCCCATGGCGGGCGGCGACATCGCCACCAACATGCTGCCGCCGAGCATCAAGGGCTCGGACGCGAAGTACGACCCGTACAACGTCCTCAAGGACACCACGGGCAACGTCGCCAAGGCCAAGGAGGAGCTCAAGGCCTGCGGCAAGCCGAACGGCTTCGAGACCACCATCGCGGTCCGCAACAACAAGCCGCAGGAGATCGCCACCGCCGAGTCGATGCAGGCGTCGCTGGCGAAGGTCGGCATCAAGGTGCAGATCGACCAGTACGACGGTGCGCAGACCTCCGGCATCATCGGCGCTCCCAAGAACGTCGAGAAGAAGAACTACGGCATCATCATCATGGGCTGGGGCGCCGACTTCCCGAGCGGCCAGGGCTTCTCGCAGCCGCTCGTCGACAGCCGCTTCATCCTCGACAGCGGCAACAACAACTTCTCGATGCTGAAGGACAAGTCGATCGACGGCCTGTTCGACAAGGCGATGCTGGAGACGGACCCCGACAAGGCCGCCGAGTTCTACAAGCAGATCAACGAGAAGGTCTCCGAGCACGCGGTCTACCTGCCCTTCACCTTCGAGAAGAACGTGATCTGGCGCAGCTCGCGGCTGACCAACGTCTACACGGCCGACTCCTACAACGGCCGCTACGACTACGCCTCCCTCGGCGTCAAGTGACCGTCCGTTCGCTCCGCCGGCACACCCGCCGCTAAGCCCGAAGGGCAGGTGATGGCCGCGTGCGGCGGCCTGGGAGTCCCTCACCGGACTCCCGGGCCGCCGCCGGGCCGACCGTAGTGCTCGCATACCTCATCAGGCGGCTGACCGCCGTCGTCGTGATGCTGCTCGTGGTCACTCTCGTGACCTTCGGCATCTTCTACGTGATCCCGAAACTGACCGGCAGCGACCCCGCCGCGATGTTCATCGGCAAGCAGGCGGACCCAGGGGCGATCGAAGGCATCCGGGAGAAGCTCGGCCTCGGCGATCCGATCCTGGTGCAGTTCTGGAACTTCGTCAGCGGACTGTTCGTCGGCCGCGACTACACCGGCGGCGGTTCGTCGTTCCACTGCGACGCCCCCTGCTTCGGCTACTCCTTCCGTACGGAGCAGGAGATCTGGCCCGTCCTCACCGAGCGGCTCCCCGTGACGCTGTCCCTGGCGGCCGGCGCGTGCGTGCTGTGGGTCGTCGTCGGTGTCACGACCGGCATCATCTCCGCGCTCAAGCGGGGTACGGCCATCGACCGCACGGCGATGACCATCGCCCTCGCCGGCGTCTCGCTGCCGATCTACTTCACCGCGCTGCTCTCCCTGGCGATCTTCCGCACCCAGCTCGGCTGGTTCGACGCCGAGTACGTGGACATCGCGCAGGACCCGCTCGGCTGGTTCAGCGGCCTGGTGCTCCCGTGGGTGACCCTCGCCTTCCTGTACGCCGCGATGTACGCCCGCCTCACCCGCGCCACCATGCTGGAGGTCCTGGGCGAGGACTACATCCGCACCGCCCGCGCCAAGGGCCTGAGCGAACCGGTCGTCGTGGGCAAGCACGCCCTGCGTTCCACGATGACGCCGATCCTCACCATCCTCGGCATGGACCTCGGCGCCCTCGTCGGCGGCGCGATCCTCACCGAGACCGCCTTCAGCCTCCCCGGCCTCGGCCAGGCGGCGGTCAAGGCGATCGGCGACTTCGACCTTCCGCTCATCCTGGGTGTCACACTCGTCGCCGCCGCGGCCGTCGTGCTCGCGAACCTCGTCGTGGACATCCTGTACTCCGTGATCGACCCCCGAGTGAGGCTCTCGTGACCACTGTGCCCGTCCCGGGAGAGGTCCCCGGAGCCCCCTTGACGAAGACCGGTGCGGTCGGCGAGCCCGTACGCTCCGGGTCCGCGCGGACGGACGCCTTCCTCGACGTGCGCGACCTCAAGGTGCACTTCCCCACCGACGACGGCCTCGTGAAGTCGGTGGACGGGCTGTCCTTCCAGCTGGAGAAGGGCAAGACCCTCGGCATCGTGGGCGAGTCCGGCTCCGGCAAGTCGGTGACCTCGCTCGGCATCATGGGCCTGCACACCGTGGGCCAGTACGGCCGGCGCAAGGCGCAGATCTCCGGCGAGATCTGGCTGGACGGCAAGGAGCTGCTGTCGGCCGACCCCGACGACGTACGCAAGCTGCGCGGCCGGGAGATCTCGATGATCTTCCAGGACCCGCTGTCCGCGCTGCACCCGTACTACACGATCGGCCACCAGATCGTGGAGGCGTACCGCATCCACAACAAGGTCGACAAGAAGACCGCGAAGAAGCGCGCGATCGAACTGCTCGACCGGGTCGGCATCCCGCAGCCCGACAAGCGGTTCGACGGCTACCCGCACGAGTTCTCGGGCGGCATGCGCCAGCGCGCGATGATCGCGATGGCGCTCGTCAACAACCCCGAGCTGCTCATCGCGGACGAGCCGACCACCGCCCTGGACGTCACCGTCCAGGCGCAGATCCTGGACCTGATCCGCGATCTGCAGAAGGAGTTCGGCTCGGCCGTCATCGTCATCACCCACGACCTGGGCGTCGTCGCCGAACTGGCCGACGACATCCTCGTGATGTACGGCGGCCGGTGCGTCGAGCGCGGCCCGGCGGAGAAGGTCTTCTACGAGCCGCAGCACCCGTACACCTGGGGCCTGCTGGGTTCGATGCCGCGCATCGACCGCGACCAGACCGACCGCCTCATCCCGGTCAAGGGCTCCCCGCCCAGCCTGATCAACATCCCGAGCGGCTGCGCCTTCCACCCGCGCTGCCCCTACGCGGACGTGCCCAAGGGCGGGATCACCCGTACCGAGCGGCCGGAACTCAAGGTGCTGCCCGGACAGGAAGCCGACCGGCACTACTCGGCCTGCCACATGGCGGCCGAGGACCGGACGCGGATCTGGACCGAAGAGATTGCGCCGAAGCTGTGAGCGAGACGAAGGATCCCGAAGTGACGATCCCGGAGCAGGCGTCCTCTTCGCCGTCGACCGAGCCCCTGCTCAGGGTCAGCGGCCTGGTGAAGCACTTCCCCATCAAGAAGGGCGTGCTCCAGCGCCAGGTCGGCGCGGTCCAGGCCGTCGACGGCCTCGACTTCGACGTGCGCCCGGGGGAGACCCTCGGCGTGGTGGGCGAGTCGGGGTGCGGAAAGTCGACCATGGGCCGGCTGATCACCCGGCTGCTGGAGCCCACCAGCGGGAAGATCGAGTTCGAGGGCCAGGACATCACCCACCTGGGCACCGCCCGGATGCGTCCGCTGCGCCGTGACGTGCAGATGATCTTCCAGGACCCGTACTCCTCGCTTAACCCGCGCCACACGGTCGGCACGATCATCAGCGCGCCCTTCAAGCTCCAGAACATCACGCCCGAGGGCGGTGTGAAGCGGGAGGTCCAGCGGCTGCTGGAGCTCGTGGGCCTCAACCCCGAGCACTACAACCGCTATCCGCACGAGTTCTCCGGCGGCCAGCGCCAGCGCATCGGCATCGCCCGGGCGCTCGCGCTCAAGCCGAAGCTGGTCGTCGCCGACGAGCCGGTGTCGGCGCTGGACGTGTCGATCCAGGCGCAGGTGGTGAACCTGCTCGACGACCTCCAGGACGAGCTCGGGCTCACCTACGTGATCATCGCGCACGACCTCTCGGTCATCCGGCACGTCTCGGACCGCATCGCCGTGATGTACCTCGGCAAGATCGTCGAGCTGGCGGACCGCAAGGCGCTGTACGAGTCGCCCATGCACCCGTACTCCAAGGCGCTCCTGTCGGCCGTCCCGGTGCCCGACCCGCGCAGCAAGCACAAGCGCGAGCGGATCCTGCTCAAGGGTGACGTGCCCTCGCCGATCTCGCCGCCCCCGGGCTGCCGCTTCCACACGCGGTGCTGGAAGGCGACGGAGATCTGCAAGACGCGCGAGCCGGTGCTGACCACGCTCAAGACGGGCCACCAGGTGGCCTGCCACCACCCGGAGAACGCGCCCGACCAGGCGCCGGAGCCGGGGTCCGCGGGCGCGGGGAGCGCCGGCAGGGATTAGTACCGGCACAATTGCCCGGTGTTCCAGGAACTCTTCACGCCCTCCGTCCAGCATGCGCTCGACCTCGTCGGGATCTTCGTCTTCGCGATCTCCGGCGCCCTGCTCGCCGTCCGCAAGAACTTCGACGTCTTCGGCATGGCGGTGCTTGCCGAGGTCACCGCGCTGGGCGGGGGGCTGCTGCGCGACCTGATCATCGGCGCGGTGCCGCCGGCCGCGTTCACCGACCTGGGTTACTTCACCATGCCGCTGGTGGCGGCCGCCCTGGTCTTCTTCCTGCACCCCGAGGTCGAGCGGATCCAGGGCGCGGTCAACGCCTTCGACGCGGCGGGGCTCGGGCTCTTCTGCGTCACGGGCACGACCAAGGCGTACGACTACGGGCTGGGCCTGACCGCGTCGGCCGCCCTGGGCCTCGCCACGGCGGTCGGCGGCGGCGTACTGCGGGACGTCCTCGCCAACGAGGTGCCCTCGCTGCTGCGCTGGGACCGCGACCTGTACGCCGTCCCCGCGATGGTCGGCGCCGCCATGGTGGCGCTGTGCATCCGCTTCGACGCGCTGAACGCGCTGACCAGCGGCATCGCCGTGCTGACCGCCTTCCTGCTGCGGCTGCTGGCGATGCGCTACCACTGGCGCGCGCCGCGCGCCTGGCACCGCAGCTCGGCCAAGGCGGAGGAGAAATCCGAGGCCACCTCTTAGCTACCGCTTAGTAATGTGCCGGTGTACCGTGCATGCCATGGCACAGGCATCCATCGGGGACAGCGAGTTCGACCGCGACACCGCGATCTCCCCGCGCGAACCGGGCGTCTACGACGCGGAGCTCTCCGCGGGCTGGACGATCATCCACGCCGTCAACGGCGGCTACCTCCTCGCCCTGCTCGGCCGGGCGCTCGGCGACGCCCTGCCGCACCCCGACCCGTTCACGGTCTCGGCGCACTACCTGACGCCCTCCGTGCCCGGCAAGGCGGTCGTGCGCACGCAGACCGTGCGCACCGGACGTACCCTCTCCACCGGCCAGGCGTCCCTCTTCCAGTACGCCGACGACGGCACCGAGGTCGAGCGGATCCGTGTCATCGCCTCCTACGGCGACCTCGACGCCCTGCCCGACGACGTCCGCACGACGGCGAAGCCGCCGGTCATGCCCGCCTACGAGCAGTGCCTGGGGCCCGAGGCCGGGCCCGCCGCCATCCCGGGCAGCTCGGCCATCACCGAGCGGCTCGCCATCCGGCTCGACCCCGCGACCGTCGGCTGGGCCGTGGGCGCACCCTCCGGCAAGGGCGAGATGCGCGGCTGGTTCGGCCTCGCCGACGGCCGTGACCCCGACCCGCTGTCGCTGCTGCTCACGGTCGACGCGCTGCCGCCGACCTCGTTCGAGCTGGGCCTGAAGGGGTGGACTCCGACCGTCGAGCTCACCACCCACGTCCGCTGCCGGCCGGCCCCGGGCCCGCTGCGCGTCTCCATCACCACCCGCAACCTGGCGGGCGGCTTCCTGGAGGAGGACGCGGAGGTCTGGGACAGCGCGGACCGGCTCGTCGCCCAGTCCCGGCAGCTGGCACGGGCGCCGCGCGACTGACCCGGGGCTTCGGCCGCCGGCCGGGCGCCGCGGACCGACGGGTCCGCCCGTTCCCGCCCGGTCCGGCTCAGTCCAGCCAGTGGCGGCGGCCCAGGCCGATCAGCCGCAGTTGGCGGCGGGCGAGGGAGGCGGCGGCCGCGACGCGTTCCCCGCCGTACGGCTCCGCCTCCAGAAACGCGGACGCGGTCATCACCATGTGGTCCACGTAGACGTGCGCGAGCATCCGCCGGTCGTCCTCGCTCCATTCCGTGCAGTCCCGCTGCGTGGCGAGCCAGGCCGTCACCTCGTCCGCGAACAGGGCGAGTTGCCCGCCGATCGCCTCGCGCACCCGCTCCACGCCGCCGTGCCGCTCACGCGTGACGAAGCGGACGTGGGCGGGGTACGCCCGGACGTGGCCGGCGACGAGGCCCACCGCCGCGTCGATGCGCACCGCGCTGTCGCCGGTCGCCGCAAGCGTCGCGCGGATCACCGCGTGCAGTCCGCCGAGCGCCTCCTCGACGAGTGCCACGCCCAGATCCGCCGTGTCCCGGAAGTGGCGGTAGAACGCGGTGGGCGCGACGCCGGCCGCGCGCGTGACCTCGCGCAGGCCGAGACTGCTCAGACTCTGCTCCTCCAACAGGCCGAGCGCCGCCCCCATGAGGGCCTGGCGGGTCTTCTCCTTCTGCGCCCGGCGGACGCCGACGGTGTGACTCATGACATTCAGTAAACAACTGTTCTCCGGTTGCGGGAACCGTCCGGGGGAACCTTAGACTGAGTAGTCAGTGAACAGTCGTACTCCCAGGAGGGGTTCACATGTTCGTCCTCGTAGCGGCTCTGCTGTTGCTGGGGGTGCTGATGGGCTCGGTGGCGCATGTGCCGGCCCAGGTGTCCCTCGTCGCCGCCGCGTTCATCGGTGCCTGGCTCCTCGTCTTCGCCGCCCGTGAGCGCCACTCGCGACGCACGACCCGAAGGAGCTGAACGCGCCATGGAGTTGACCGCATCCGCCCGCCGGGCGACCGGGACGCGGGACCCCGACGGCATGGCCGTCGCCTCGTTCGTCCTCGGCCTCGTCGGGCTGCTCGTCCTCAACATCTTCCTCGGCCCCGTCTCGATCGTCCTCGCGTCCCTGGCCCTGTGGCGGGGCACCGAACGCCGGGGCAGGGCGCTGCTCGGCCTGGGTCTGGGGGTGGCCGACCTGGTGGTCCTCGCCGTACTGGCGTCCGCCGACGGCACCGTGTCCTGGACCTTCGGCGGCTGACCCGGCGCCGCGGCGGGGCGGCGCGGGCGAGGGGCGCGGCGGGGGAGCGGGCCGCGGGCTCGTAGAATCGAGTGCACCATGGCTTACCTCGACCACGCCGCGACCACCCCGATGCTTCCGGAAGCGGTCGGGGCGATGACCGCCCAGCTCGCCGTCACCGGCAACGCGTCGTCCCTGCACGCCGCCGGCCGCCGGGCGCGGCGCACCGTCGAGGAGGCCCGCGAGACGCTCGCCGAGTCCCTCGGCGCCCGCCCGAGCGAGGTGGTCTTCACCGCCGGCGGCACCGAGGCGGACAACCTCGCCGTGAAGGGCCTGTACTGGGCGCGGCGCGCCGCCGACCCGCGCAGAACCCGCGTCCTGGCCAGTCCCGTCGAACACCACGCGGTGCTGGACGCCGTCCACTGGCTGGGCGAGCACGAGGGCGCGACCGTCGAGTACCTGCCGGTCGACGCGTACGGCAGGGTGTCCCCGGAGTCGCTGCGCGAGGCGATCGAGCGGGACCCGTCGGACGTCGCCCTGGCCACCGTCATGTGGGCCAACAACGAGATCGGCACCGTCATGCCGGTCCGTGAACTCGCCGAAGCGGCGGCCGGGTTCGGCGTACCGCTGCACGCCGACGCGGTGCAGGCGTACGGACAGCTCGACGTGGACTTCGCCGCCTCCGGGCTCGCCGCGATGACCGTCTCCGGGCACAAGATCGGCGGCCCGTACGGCATCGGCGCGCTGCTTCTCGGCCGCGAGTACAGCCCCGTTCCCGTCCTGCACGGCGGCGGCCAGGAGCGGCACGTGCGCTCGGGGACGCTCGACGTCCCCGCCGTCGCCGCCTTCGCGGTGGCGGGACGCATCGCGGCCGAGCGGCGCGAGTGGTTCGCGCGCGAGATCGGCGGGCTGCGCGACACCCTGGTGGACGCCGTCCGCGCGGCCGTGCCCACGGCGGTCCTCGGCGGCGACCCGTCCCCGGCCGGCCGGCTGCCGGCCAACGCCCACTTCACCTTCCCCGGCTGTGAGGGCGACTCCCTGCTCCTGCTGCTCGACGCGCAGGGCATCGAGTGCTCCACCGGCTCCGCCTGCACGGCCGGAGTCGCCCAGCCGAGCCACGTCCTGCTCGCCACCGGGACCGACCCCGACCTGGCGCGCGGCACCCTGCGGTTCTCGCTCGGGCACACCTCGACCGCCGAGGACGTGGCGGCGGTGGCGCGGGCGATCGGCCCCGCGGTGGAGCGTGCGCGCACGGCGGGGCTCACCTGAGCCCGCGCACGGCGGGGCTCACCTGAGCCGCCGAGCGCCTACGCGCCGGCCGCCGGCCCGTTAGCCAGCTCCGCGCGGACCAGGCGGATGTAGCGCTCCCAGTCCCAGTGCGGGCCGGGGTCCGTGTGGTCGGTGCCCGGCACCTCGACGTGGCCGATGATGTGCTTCCGGTCGGCGGGTATCCCGTACCGCCGGCAGATCCCGGCGGCCAGCCGCGCCGACGAGCGGTACATGACGTCCGTGAAGTCCTCCGGCCGGTCGACGAAGCCCTCGTGCTCGATGCCGACGCTGCGTTCGTTGTACGAGCGGTTTCCCGCGTGGTACGCCACGTCCAGTTCCCGCGCCATCTGCGTGATGTGGCCGTCCTTGGCCCGCACGATGTAGTGCGCGGCGGCCGCGTGCAGCGGGTCCTTGAAGACGCGCACGGCCGTCGCGAAGTCGCCCTGCGTCACATGGATCACGATCCGGTCGATGCCGTAGTCGGCCGGCCGGTCCGCGGTCCGCAGATTGCCGGCCGAGGCGGCGACCCACCGCGCCCCCTTGTGATCCACCTCTCCCTCCGTGCGCTGCTTGTCGACGCCCGGCAGCAGCCACCACAACCGGGCCAGTTCCTCACCGAACACGGCGGCCGTACCGCCCACGACGGCCGCGCCGCCCCCGATGAACAGAGCACGTCTGCTCACCCCTGCCGCCTTCTTCTGCTCCATGAGCCCTTTAACGCTTTCGGCCCTGTCGGTGGTTCCGTCTACCCTGGTGGAGCTATGACTGAGACCCCGCGCCGCCTCCGTGTCCTCGCCGCCATGTCCGGCGGGGTCGACTCCGCCGTTGCCGCCGCCCGAGCCGCCGAGGCCGGGCACGACGTGACGGGCGTGCACCTCGCCCTGTCCGCCAACCCGCAGTCCTTCCGCACGGGTGCGCGCGGCTGCTGCACGATCGAGGACTCGCGCGACGCGCGCCGGGCCGCCGACGTCATCGGCATCCCCTTCTACGTCTGGGACCTCGCCGAGCGCTTCCGCGAGGACGTCGTCGAGGACTTCGTCGCGGAGTACGAGGCCGGGCGCACCCCGAACCCCTGCCTGCGCTGCAACGAGAAGATCAAGTTCGCGGCGCTGCTCGACAAGGCGCTGGCCCTCGGCTTCGACGCGGTGGCCACCGGCCACTACGCGACCGTCGTCGTGAACGAGGACGGCAGCCGGGAGCTGCACCGCGCCTCCGACATGGCCAAGGACCAGTCGTACGTCCTCGGCGTGCTCGACGAGCGCCAGCTCGCGCACGCGATGTTCCCCCTCGGCGACACGGTCACCACGAAGGACGAGATCCGCGCCGAGGCCGAGCGCCGGGGTCTCGCGGTGGCGAAGAAGCCCGACAGCCACGACATCTGCTTCATCGCCGACGGCGACACCCAGGGCTTCCTCGCGGACCGTCTCGGCGGCAAGGCGGAGGGCGACATCCTCGACGAGTCGGGCACCAAGGTCGGCACCCACGAGGGCGCCTTCGGCTTCACCATCGGCCAGCGCAAGGGACTGCGCATCGGCCACCCCGCCCCCGACGGCAAGCCGCGCTACGTCCTGGACATCTCGCCGGTGAACAACACGGTGACGGTGGGCCCGGTGGAGGCCCTGGACGTCACGTCCCTGACCGCCATCAAGCCCCGCTGGTGCGGCACGGCCCCGGCCGGCAGCGGCGCGTACACGGCGCAGCTGCGCGCGCACGGCGACGAGACGCCGGTGACCGCGGAGCTCGTCGACGGCGAGCTGCGGGTCGCCTTCGCGGAGCCGGTGCGCGGGGTCGCGCCCGGCCAGGCGATCGTGCTGTACGACGGCACCCGCGTGGTCGGCTCGGCGACGATCGCCACGACGGCGCGGGCGACCGCCGCCCTCACCTGATCCGCGGGCGTCCGCCGCGCTCACCTGATCAGCGGGCGTCCGCCGCCCCGGCCCGTTCCGGGGCGTCCGCCGCCTTCCGCCGGGTCTCCTGGAGCGGTCCGGCCTACCGGAAGATGGCCATGGCCTGTACTTCCAGCACTCCGTCCTCCGGGTTCCAGTCCTGCACCTTGCCCAGGCAGCGGGCCGAGAACGTCCCCCTGGGGACCTCGTTGCGCAGCCCCTCGGTCGCGCAGGTGACCCGCACGCGCGGGCCCCGGGACGGGTCCTCGGGATCGCCGTAGGGCGCCAGGAACACCGTCGACTCCGGTGACTCGCTGATCTTGCGGAACCGGCCGCGTATGAGCACGAAGTCGTCGATGTCGCGCAGCCGCACGGTCGTCTGCGAGGCGGACGCGTCGGCCGGCGGCCGGTCGGCGAGCGCCCGGGCGAGCGCGGCGTTGCGGCGTATCGTCCGGCCCGGCAGATCGACGTGGACGATGACGTTCTTCTCCTCCAGCACGTCCATGACGACCCCGATCACCGAGATGGGTTCGGCGACCTCCAGGTACTTGCTGACGACCTCGCTGTGGTCCTTGCGGCCCGCGCCCGCGCTCAGCCCGAAGACCTTGGCGCGGAGGGAGCCGTCCGCGCTGTCACTGGTCCGCTGCTCGACCTCCCTGCGCAGCGCCGCCGCGTACCCGCGCATCTGATAGTGGTCCATGACGGAGCGGTCGTGCAGATAGAAGCAGATGCTGTACGTCAGGGCCCGGTCGCGCCCGCGCCGGGCGCGGACCAGCCACAGCGCGGCCAGGACGGCCAGGGCCACGGCCGCCCCGGCGGTCACCAGCCACAGGAGCATCCACGGCCACCACACGCCCCACCACGCCTCAGTCCACACACCCACGGATCTCCTTGAACGCGCTGATGAGGGATTGGCCCGTGGCGTCGACCATGCGGCCGCCCGTAGCCCGTGCCCCCCGGTCCAGTTCCTCCGCGTCCGCCTCGCCGTAGCGGATCGCGAACGTACGTACCTTCCGCGCCTGCGGCGGGAGTTGGGCCCGGCGGCGGACGAACGCGTCCAGGTCCATGCCGGTGTTGTTCTCCCCGTCGGTCATCAGGACGACGGAGAAGGCCCGGCCGGGGTGCTTCCGTACGAGCGCGGACACGTCCCGGTAGGCCACGTCGAGCGAGGACCAGACGGCGGTCGCGTCGTCGAACTCCTCGGACGCCACGAAGCTGCGCAGCCGGTCCAGGTCGCCGGGCCCCTCGTACGTGACGCTCCGTCTGTCCAGGACGCTGCCGCCGAACCGCATCACGGTGAGCGTCTCGCCCCGGTGGAAGCGGACGAACTTGCCCGAGCGCGAGTCGTCCCCGCCGGCCAGGGCGTCGAAGGCGTCCCGCAGGCGCGCGATCCGCCGGCCGCGCATCGACGTCGAGAAGTCCAGCAGGAAGACGACCTGCGAGGAGCGGGCCCGCTCGGGGTCGCCGTAGTCCGCGAGGAGCCGGTCGACCACCTTCGGGTCGTCGGGGAAGTACAGGGCGTTGCCGACGGGCTCGCGCAGCGGGGCGATACGCGGCACGGCCGGATCGACCGGCCGCCGCAGGGTCCGCTCCATGATCCGCTTCTGTACGGGCTCCCGGCGCAGCCACTCCACCAGCGTGTCGTACGCCGCGCGCTCGGCCGGGTCGAGGAGCAGCAGCGGGTAGTCGGACAGCACCATGCCGTCCCTGGGGTAGACGATCTCCAGCGGCTCGCGCAGCCGGCCGCTGTCGTTGAGCGCCAGCAGCTCGGACTCGTACGTGATGAGGGCGTCGAGCCCGCCCTGGCGCTCCGCGTAACGGTCGGCCAGCTCGGCCGAGTCGTCA
Source organism: Streptomyces sp. NPDC054887 (assembly GCF_053610585.1). NCBI lineage: Bacteria > Bacillati > Actinomycetota > Actinomycetes > Kitasatosporales > Streptomycetaceae > Streptomyces > Streptomyces sp. NPDC054887. Next base: position 74,332 of record NZ_JBSGYQ010000003.1, read on the forward strand.
CTGGTCAGCGCGTGGCCGGTGAAGAAGCCCCGCAGCCGGTCGCAGGACACGTCCTGCGGGCGCAGCGCCGTCCCGGTGCCCGCCGCGGCCGTCGCGACCCCCACGAGCGCCGCGAGGCCGCTGTTGGTGCGGCGCGGGTCGGCCATCGCGAACCGCAGGGACCCGTCGGCCGCCGCGTCGGCCGCGTCAGCCCAGGAGATCTGGCCGTCGGCCGCCCTCTCCCGCAGCCGCTGGGCCGTGGCGCGCCGCATGCCGATCACGACGGGGGAGCGCATGATGCTGGTCGCCAGCGGCTTCTCGCCCCGGTCGCCGTTGGCCTTGGCCTTGAGCAGGAAGTAGCGGTCGGAGGAGAGCCAGGCCAGGTCGTGCCGGCGGCCGCCGGCTCCGGCGAGCTCGTCGGCGGCCTCCACCGTGCCCCGGTAGTCCATCTCCAGCGAGATCCCCGTCTCGCGGCGCAGCTCGTCGAGGACGGGCCCCATGTCCGCGAGCTCCGAACTGGCCAGCACCCGCAGGGTGACGGGCTCCGGCCGGTCGGGGGAGCAGCCGGGGGCGACCGCGAGCAGCAGGAGCACCAGGCAGAGCGCGAGCGGACCGGCCGGCCGGCGCCCGGCCATCACTGGCCCCCGGGCAGCACGTCGGCCGCCGGGCAGTCGCCGACGTACGAGATCATCCGCTCCAGGTAGCGCAGCCGGGGCATGGCGGACCGGGTGGCGTCGCCGGAGAGCGAGGGGACGGGGATCCGGCGGTTCCGCAGGAAGGCCCCGAGCTGGTCCCCCGAGACCTGGCCCGACGGGTCGAGGATGCGAAACCCCAGCTCCATCGCGCGGCGCCGCAACTCAGGGTCGTGCGTGATCAGTTCCCCGAGCCGGTCGCCGTCCTTGTTGAGCGCGATGAACTGCGGCTGGGTGACGAACTGCCCGGACGGGTACAGCAGGACGCGCTCGCGGTCGAGTTCCTTCGCACCGGCCCGGTACCGGACCTGGTAGGCGAGGTACTGGTGCTCGTACGCCACCACCACGGGCGCGATGTTCTTCCCCTCGGGCGAGATGTACGTACGGAAGACGTCGGCCGCCGGCAGCCCCTGCTCCATGAGGTGGCGGATCGAGCGGGCGCGCTCGTCGGCCTCCCGGTCCGAGTCGGGCACCTCGTCGCCGTCCCCGCGCCAGGTGAACGCGACCAGCGCCAGGTACGTCCCGGCCGAGTTGGAGCCGCAGACGTCGGGGGTCTGGGCGACGATCCTGTTGGCGTTGGCGAGACCGTGCCGCCGTATCCCCAGGTCGTTCCACCGGCGCTTGTCGTGGATGTGCCGCAGGAACTTCGGCATGTCCAGGGCGTAGTAGTACGGTTCGTCCGTCCCCGCCCCGCGCTGCGGCCTCGCGATGCCCGCGTCGGCGAGGGTGTCGGCGTACTCGCGGTAGGTGGCCAGCACGATGGGGCTGACGAACGGGCGGTGCACCTTGGCGTACCGGCCCGCCGCCGCGCGCTCCGAGGTGATCAGGTCGCCCGCCGGCTGCCCGGACGGGAACACGAAGTCGTACGCGTCGACCCCGCGCACCGCGACCTCGCGCGATCCGGTGCTGGTGACGTGCACGCGGATGTGGTGCTTCAGCAGCAGGCGCTTGACCTCCTCGTCCTCGAAGAAGTCCCGCTTGGAGGCCATCTTGCCCTCCAGCGTGATGACGCGTTCGGCCGGCAGCAGGAGGTTGCCCGACACGGCCAGGACGGCCGTTCCCGTCAGGACGACCGCGAGCAGCGGCAGAAACGTCACGAGAAAGCTGCGCCGCGACCGGGCCGAGCGCGACGCGCGCCTGATGCCCAGCCGAGGTTCTTCGACCGTCTGTCTTTCCCCCACCGCCACGGACGCCTCCCCCGCCGGTCCCCGGCTCACGTCACCCACCACTCTCGCGGTCACGGATGACGTCCCGGCGAACCTCCGGTCAACGTGCGGCAAAATCGATGACGGACAGTCAGTAGGCTCTCAAGCAGGCCCGCTTCACTCCGCGAAGAACTCCCGCAGCACCGGTGCCAGCACGTGCGGCGCCACGTCGTGGACCTGGCCCGTCAGGGTGCGGTGGCGGCCGCGCCGTACCGCGCCCGCGACGCGCCGGGCCGCCTCCCGCATCGCGGGCGGACTCGCCCCGCCGTCGACGACGAGCACCGGCTGTCCCACCGACCTCAGCCGCTCCACCGGCACCGTGCCGTCGCCGATCACCGCGTCGTCGTACGCCAGGGTCGGCGCCATCGCCTCCACCTCCCGCCACATCGGACCCTCGCGCATCCGCGCCACCGTCTCGGGCGCCGTGCCCGTCACCGCGAGGAAGAGTTCGGCCGCCGCCCCGTGGTCACCCGCCGCGAGCAGCTTCCCGAGCCGCGCGGTGTACGACGCCCCGGCGGCCAGGTCCGCCGGCCCGACCGCAGTGTAGGGCGGCTCGTACACGGCGATCCGCTCGAACGGCACACCGCTCGCCGCCGCCTCCAGGACCAGCGCGCCGCCCGACGACGTGCCGTACACCGACACCGGCCCGCCCTGCTCCTCGGCCAGGGCCGCGAGGTCCTCCACCTCGCGCGCGACCGCGTGCGGCAGGGTGTCCCCGCTGCCGCCGCGACCGCGCCTGTCGTACGTGACGACGCGGAAGGAGGCCGCGAGCAGCGCCGCCAGCGGCTCGTCGGCGCCGCCCGTGGCGAGCGTGCCGCCCACCAGGATCAACGGCGGCCCCCCGCCCCGCCTTCGGCGGGCGAGGGGCGTGCCGTCACGCGAAATCACTGTGGTCATGAGGTGGTGACCGCGCGGCGCCCGGGAACTCATCGCTCGCCGGGGGACCATCTCACTCCCCGGCGAGCACCTCGGTCTCGTAGAAGCAGAAGTGCCCCTTCACGGCGGCCACTTCGTCCTTCGGCTCCTCGTAGGCCCACACCAGGTCCGGCGCGCCCGGCACCGACCAGTACGACGCGTACCCCTTGAAGGGGCAGTGGGTGCGCTTGCCGGAAGGCGTCAGGAGGTCGGTCCTGACGTCGTCGGGCGGCAGGTAGTAGCGCACCGGCAGGCCCGTCTCGCGCAGCAGCAGCGGCCGGCGGCTCTCCGCCAGCACCTGCCCGCCGTACGTGACGCGCACGTGCGCGGTGCCCTGCTCGACGGTGATGCGGTGTCCTGCGGTCACGGGCGACCCTCTCTCGGTCCCTGGTGCGACGGGCGTTTCCCTCTCCAGCGTCCGGGCGGCGTAACTTCTTCCCCATGGCACTGAACATCTGCGTCTTCCTCTCCGCCGCCGACCTCGACGAGCGCTACACCCGCCCCGCCCGCGAGTTCGGCGAACTCATCGGCAAGGGCGGCCACACGCTGGTCTGGGGCGGCTCCGAGGCCGGCCTGATGAAGGTCGTCGCGGACGGCGCGCAGGAGGCCGGCGGGCGGCTCGTCGGAGTGTCGGTGGAGTTCCTGCACACCGTGGCGCGGGAGAACGCCGACGAGATGGTGATCGCCAAGGACCTCGCCGAGCGCAAGGCGCTGATGCTCGCCAGGTCCGACGCGGTCGTCGTCATGGTCGGCGGCACCGGGACGCTGGACGAGGCCACCGAGATACTGGAACTCAAGAAGCACGGCCTGCACACCAAGCCGGTCGTGCTGCTCAACACGGCGGGCTTCTACGACGGCCTCAAGCTCCAGTTCCAGCGGATGGAGGCGGAGGGCTTCCTCCCGGTACCCCTCGCCGACCTGGTCTTCTTCGCGGAGGACGGCGTGGCGGCGCTGGCCTACCTTGAGGAGTGCGCGGGCGTCCGGTGATGCGAGCATGGGCCCCATGGCTACACATGTGATCACCGGAGCTGGCTCGGGCATCGGCGCGGCCGTCGCCCGCCGCCTGCACGAGCGCGGCGACGAAATCGTCCTGATGGCCCGCGACGCGGGGCGCGCCAGGCAACTCGCGGAAGCCTTCCCCGGCGCCCGTACGCTCGTCGGCGACCTCGCCAACCCCGACCGGCTCTCCTGGGCGTTCTCGCACCAGCCGATGCCGGAGCGGGTGGACTCGCTGCTGCACGTCGCGGGCGTCGTCGACCTCGGCCGCATCGGCGAACTGGGCACCAAGACCTGGCACAGCCAGCTCAACGTCAACCTGATCGCACCGGCCGAGCTGACCCGGCTGTTCCTGCCCCAACTGCGCCACGACAAGGGCCATGTGGTCTTCGTCAACTCGGGCGCCGGCCTGACCGCGCACGCCGAGTGGGGCCCGTACGCCGCCAGCAAGCACGGCCTGAAGGCACTCGCCGACGCGCTGCGCCAGGAGGAGCACGGCAACGGCGTGCGCGTCACCTCCGTCTATCCGGGGCGCACCGCCAGCGCCATGCAGGAGAAGGTGCACCAGCAGGAGGGCAAGGAGTACGACCCGTCCCGCTGGATCGACCCGGAATCGGTCGCGACGGCGATCCTGATGGCCCTTGACCTGCCGCGCGACGCCGAGGTCAACGACCTGACCGTGCGGCCGGGCCGATGAGCGCGGGCGCGACGGAGTACGCCTGGGGACCGGCGACCGGCGTCGGTTCCATGCCGGGCGGCGACGCCCGGGAGGCCGCCAGGACCGTCACCGGCAGTTTCGAGGACTTCCCGTACCTGGCGGAACTGCCCGCGCGCGGCCCCGGCGCCGACATGATCGGCCGGACCGCCGGAATGCTCGTGGAGATGTACGTCCACCTGGAGCCCAGCGGCTGGCGCTTCAGCGACCGCCCGGGGCGCGACACCCGGCGGGCCCGGTCCTGGCTGGGCGAGGACCTCGACGCGCTGGAGGAGTTCACCCAGGGCTACACGGGGCCGCTGAAGGTGCAGGCCGTGGGGCCGTGGACGCTGGCGGGCTCACTGGAGCTGCGCGGCGGCGAGGCGGCGCTCGGCGACCCGGGCGCGGTCCGGGACCTCGCGGGTTCGCTGGCCGAAGGGCTGCGGGCGCACCTCGCGGAGGTGCGGCGGCGGGTTCCCGGCGCGCGGGTGGTGCTCCAGCTCGACGAGCCGTCGCTGACGGCCGTACTGCGCGGACACGTCAGGACCGCGAGCGGGTACCGGACGTACCGGGCGGTGGACCGCCAGGTCGTCGAGGGCACCCTGCGGGACGTGATGGGGGTGGCCGACGGGCCGGTGGTGGTGCACTCCTGCGCACCCGAGGTGCCGTTCGCCCTGCTGCGCCGGGCCGGCGCAGCGGGGGTGTCGTTCGACTTCTCGCTGCTCACCGAGCGTGACGAAGAGGCGATCGGCGAGGCGGTGGAGGGCGGTACGCAGCTGTTCGCCGGAATCGTGCCGGGCACCGACACGGCATTGTCGGACCCGGCCGGTAGCGTCATGGGTGTCAGGACGCTGTGGCGCAGGCTGGGGCTGAATCCGGGGACTCTGGCGGAGTCCTTGGTGATCACTCCGTCGTGCGGGCTCGCGGGGGCTTCCCCCGCGTACGCGCGCGCCGCGCTCGCGCACTGCGCCAGGGCGGCGAGGTCGCTAGCGGACAACCCTGAGTAACGGGAATCGGAAACGGGAGGACAAGACGGTGGCTGGCGAACAGCAGGCGGCGGTACCCGCTGAGGCACGGGATCGGCACGCACAGCTCGCTGAGCAGGTCGAGGAGCACCGCTTCCGGTACTACGTGAAGGACCAGCCGGTCATCAGCGACGCGGAGTTCGACCGGCTGCTGCGGACGCTGGAGGCGCTGGAGGACGAGTACCCCGAGCTGCGTACGCCCGACTCCCCGACCCAGAAGGTCGCGGGGGCGTACGAGACGGACTTCACGGCGGTCCAGCACCGCGAGCGCATGCTCTCCCTGGACAACGCCTTCGCCGACGAGGAGCTGGCGGCCTGGGGCGAGCGCGTCGCCGCCGAGCTGGGTTCCGTGCCGTACCACCTGCTGTGCGAGCTGAAGGTGGACGGCCTCGCGGTCAACCTGCTGTACGAGAAGGGGCGGCTGACGCGGGCCGCCACGCGGGGCGACGGACGCACGGGCGAGGACATCACGCCCAACGTCCGCACCATCGCGGGCATTCCGGACCGCCTGAAGGGCGACCGGATCCCGGACCTGGTCGAGATCCGCGGCGAGGTCTACTTCCCGATGGAGAAATTCCAGGAGCTGAACGCGCGGCTGGTGGCGGCCGAGGACAAGCCCTTCGCCAACCCGCGCAACGCGGCGGCCGGTTCGCTGCGCCAGAAGGACCCCAAGGTCACCGCGAGCCGCCCGCTGCACATGGTGGTGCACGGCATCGGGGCACGCGAGGGCTTCGACATCGACCGCCTGTCGCAGGCGTACGAGCTGCTGCGCGAATGGGGCCTGCCGGTCGCCCGGCACAACCGGGTCGTCGACGGCCTCGCGGGCGTGCGGGAGTTCATCGCCCACTTCGGTGAGAACCGGCACTCCGTGGAGCACGAGATCGACGGCGTCGTCGTCAAGGTCGACGAGATCCGGCTCCAGGGCCGGCTCGGCTCGACCTCGCGGGCGCCGCGCTGGGCCATCGCCTGGAAGTACGCGCCGGAGGAGGTCAACACCAAGCTGGTCGACATCCGGGTCGGCGTGGGGCGTACGGGGCGGGTCACCCCGTACGCCCAGGTGGAGCCGGTGACGGTGGCCGGCTCCGAGGTCGAGTTCGCCACCCTGCACAACCAGGAGGTGGTGAAGGCCAAGGGCGTGCGCATCGGGGACACGGTGGTGCTGCGCAAGGCCGGTGACGTCATCCCCGAGATCCTGGGCCCGGTCGTCGACCTGCGGGACGGCAGCGAGCGCGAGTTCGTGATGCCGTCCGAGTGCCCCGAGTGCGGTACGCCGCTGCGGCCCATGAAGGAGGCCGACATCGACCTCCGCTGCCCCAACGCCCGCTCCTGCCCCGCACAGTTGCGCGAACGGCTGTTCTACCTGGCGGGCCGCAAGTCGCTGGACATCGAGAACTTCGGGTACGTCGCCGCGGCGGCGCTCACCAGGCCGCTGGAGCCGGCCGAGCCGCCGCTGCGCGACGAGGGCGACCTCTTCGACCTCCGGGTCGAGCAGCTGCTGCCCATCAAGTCGTACGTCCTGGACCAGGATTCCGGTCTGCCCAAACGGGACCCGAAGACGGGCGAGGAGAAGATCGTCACCTTCTTCGCCAACCAGGAGGGCGAGCCGAAGAAGAACACGCTGGCCATGCTGGAGAACATCGCGGCTGCGAAGCGGCGTCCGCTGGCCCGGGTCATCACCGGGCTGTCCATCCGGCACGTGGGCCCGGTCGCGGCGGAAGCGCTGGCCCGCGAGTTCCGGTCGCTCGACCGGATCGAGCAGGCCACGGAGGCGGAACTGGCCGCCGTGGAGGGGGTCGGCCCCATCATCGCCGCCTCGCTCAAACAGTGGTTCGAGGAGGACTGGCACCGCGAGATCCTGCGCAAGTGGCGCGCGGCCGGGGTCCGGACGGAGGAGGAGGGCGCCGGTGAGGACCAGGGACCGCGCCCGCTGGAGGGCCTCACCGTCGTGGTGACCGGCACCCTGCAGAACTACACGCGGGATGGCGCGAAAGAGGCGCTCCAGAGCCTCGGCGCGAAAGTGACCGGATCTGTTTCAAAGAAGACCGGATTTGTGGTGGTGGGCGACAGCCCCGGTTCGAAGTACGACAAGGCCATGCAGTTGAAGGTCCCTGTCCTGAACGAAGAAGGATTTGCCGTCCTTTTGGCCGAGGGTCCCGACGCGGCACGTGAAGCGGCTGTGCCGAGCGAGGAGTAGGGGCGCCGCGGGGCGGGGAAAGGGGCGGTGAGAGGGGGTCAACACCGCACCCGGTATCACCCGTTCGGCGCATACCAGACGGACGCGGGTTGCCGGGTCGCATTCGGGCAACAGCGGCGGACCGCTGCCCCGAAGAGCCTTCTGCGGCCTACTGTTGAGATGTGCGCCTGCCGTACACGGCTGCAACGAGGTGCCCCCGGCTCATACGGAGCCCGGGGAAGGGAATTCAGTCGTGGACGGCATGACTACGGGGCCAGCGCTTGGCACGGGCACCGCCGGCTGTGAGAGGGACGGAATGAAACCGACCGAGAGTGCCGACCCGGCCTCACGGCTGCGGCGGTGGGCGGGCACCCCCAGGGCGCTGCCCGCCGCCGTCGTGACAGTGGCCGCCCTCGTCCTTGCCACCGGAATCTTCCGCGCCCTGACCGGGGACCGCGCGCTGTTCCCCGCCGGCACGGTCGGCTGGTCCCTCACCCTGCTCACCGCGGTCATCGTCGCCCATCTGGTCGCGCTGGGCCGCGACCGCTGGTGGGGCGGCACCGGTTCCGGCGCCGCCCTCACCCTGGGCGTCCTGCTCCTGTACGGCTGGGTGCCCGCGGGCCTGGTGAGCCTGGCCGTGGTGGTGCTCGTCGGCATGGCCCGCCGGCACCGCTGGAAGCAGGGCCTGCTGCACGGCGCGGTCGACATCCTGGGCATCGGCGCCGCCGCCCTGGTGCTGGCGGTGTTCGGTGACGTACCGACCGTCGAGCGGCCCTGGAACCCGCTGGAGTGGGGGATAGAAACGGTCCCCGAGGTCGCGCTCGCCGCCGTCGGGTACCTCGTCCTCACCCGGCTGCTGCTCTGGTACGCGCTGGCCCCGCGCGGCGGCCGGCTGCCGTCGGTCGCCAGGACCGCCCTGTACCGGCAGGGGCTCGTCGCGGTGGCCCTGCTCGGTATCGCACCCCTGATCTGCGTCGTAGCGGTGGCGCTGCCCGTCCTGCTGCCGCTGTTCGCCGTACCGCTCATCGCGCTCGACTCCACGCTCTGGATCGCCAGGGCCAGGGCGGAGGAGCAGCTGAAGGACCCGCTGACCGGACTGCCCAACCGGCACTGGCTGCTCCAGCGGGCCCGCCCGGTGCTCGAGGAGGCGGAGAGCGTCGGGACCAGGTCCGCGCTCGTGCTCATAGACCTCGACCGCTTCCGGGCGGTCAACGACACGCTCGGCCACCTGGCGGGCGACCGGCTGCTGCTCCAGATAGCGGACAGGCTGCGGCTGGCACTGCCGCGCGGGGCGGAGGCCGCGCGGCTCGGCGGCGACGAGTTCGCGGTGCTGCTGCCGACCGCCGACTCGACGACCAGCGCGCAGCGCGTCGCCCGGCACCTGGTGGCCGCGCTGTCCTCGCCGCTCGACCTGGACGGCCTGACGCTCGTCCTGGAGGCCAGCGCGGGCGTCGCCGTCTTCCCCGACCACGCCCTGGACGCCGAAGGACTCCTGCGCCGCGCGGACGTGGCGATGTATCAGGCGAAGCGGGACCGCACCGGCGTGGAGGTGTACGAGTCCAAGCGGGACAGCAACACCCCCGACCGCCTCGGGCTGCTCGGCGACCTGCGGCGGGCGCTCGACGCGGGCGAGGTCGAGCTGCACTACCAGCCCAAGGTCCGCTTCGACGGACAGGTCGCCGGCCTGGAGGCGCTGGTCCGGTGGGTCCACCCGGAGCGCGGGCGGGTCCCTCCCGACGAGTTCATCGCCATCGCCGAGTCCTCCGGGCTGATGCCGCACCTGACGGAGTACGTCCTGGAGACCGCGCTCGCCCAGGTCGCACGCTGGCGGAGCCAGGGGCTGAACACCCCCGTGGCGGTCAACGTCTCCCCGCGCGACGTGCACACACCGGGCTTCGCGGGCGCGGTGGCGGCCCGGCTCGCCCGGCACGGCGTCCCCGCCGGCTCCCTCCAGCTGGAGATAACGGAGCACGTCCTCCTGGAGGACCCGCAGCGGGCGGCGGACACCCTGGCCGGCCTGACCGGGCACGGCGTGAAGATGTCCCTGGACGACTTCGGCACGGGCTACTCCTCCCTGGTGCACCTGCGCCGGCTCCCGGTGAGCGAGCTCAAGATCGACCGGTCCTTCGTGGCCCGGCTCGCGGTCGACAACGAGGACGCCGAGATCGTCCGCTGCACGGTCGACCTCGCCCACTCGCTGGGCCTGCTGGTGGTCGCCGAGGGCGTCGAGGACGACGAGACGTGGGAGCGCCTGCGGGACCTGGGCTGCGACGCCGTGCAGGGGTGGCTGGTGGCGGCGGCCATGCCGCCCGACGAGGCGACGGCGTGGCTGCTGGCGCGGGGCGAGCGGGGCTGGCACCGCCAGGTGGACCTGGACCGGGTCGCCGCCGCGGCCGCCCTGGAGGAGGCGCAGCGCCAGTCGCCCTCGCCGTCCGGCCAGCCGGTGAAGTAGCGCACGGGGAGCGTACGAGGCGGTCCGCGGGGAATCCGTTTCGTGGGCAGGGGCCCCGGCCCCATAGGATTGGGCCAAAATCCACACACTCACCCCTGAGGATCGCTGCATGCCTGGCATCACGCGCGAGGAGGTCGCCCACCTCGCACGGCTGGCGCGTCTGGAGCTGAAGGGCGAAGAGCTCGATCACTTCGCCGGTCAGCTCGACGACATCATCGGCGCGGTCGCCCGCGTCTCCGAGGTCGCCGACCAAGACGTACCGCCGACCTCCCACCCGCTGCCGCTGACGAACGTCATGCGTGCGGACGAGGTCCGTCCGTCGCTCACCCCGGAGCAGGCCCTCTCCGGCGCCCCCGCCCAGGAGCAGCAGCGTTTCAAGGTGCCGCAGATCCTGGGGGAGGACTAGTCATGACGGACACCCACATCATCAGGCTCACCGCCGCCGAGACCGCCGCGAAGATCGCTTCCGGCGAGCTCACGGCCGTCGAGGTGACCGAGGCCCACCTGGCCCGCATCGACGCCGTCGACGAGAAGGTGCACGCCTTCCTGTACGTCGACCGCGAGGGCGCGCTGGCCCAGGCCCGCGCCGTCGACGCGAAGAGGGCCAACGGCGAGAAGCTCGGCCCGCTGGCCGGCGTCCCGCTCGCGCTCAAGGACATCTTCACCACCGAGGGCGTGCCGACCACCGTCGGTTCGAAGATCCTCGAAGGCTGGATCCCGCCGTACGACGCCACGCTGACGAAGAAGCTGAAGGCGGCCGACGTCGTCATCCTCGGCAAGACCAACATGGACGAGTTCGCCATGGGGTCCTCCACCGAGAACAGCGCGTACGGCCCGACCGGCAACCCGTGGGACCTGACCAAGATCCCCGGCGGCTCCGGAGGCGGCTCCTCCGCCGCCCTGGCCTCCTTCGAGGCGCCGCTCGCCATCGGCACGGACACCGGCGGCTCCATCCGCCAGCCCGCGGCCGTGACCGGCACGGTCGGCGTCAAGCCGACCTACGGCGGCGTCTCCCGCTACGGCATGGTCGCCTTCTCGTCCTCCCTCGACCAGGGCGGGCCCTGCGCCCGCACGGTCCTGGACGCGGCGCTCCTGCACGAGGTCATCGCCGGGCACGACCCGCTCGACTCGACCTCCATCGACGCCCCGGTCCCGCCGGTCGTCGAGGCCGCCCGCAACGGCTCCGTCGCCGGCATGCGCGTCGGCGTCGTCAAGCAGTTCCGCGGCGAGGGCTACCAGGCCGGCGTCCTCCAGCGGTTCGACGAGTCCGTCGAGCTGATGCGCGGACTGGGCGCCGAGATCGTCGAGCTGGACTGCCCGTCCTTCGACCTGGGCCTGTCCGCGTACTACCTCATCGCCCCGTCCGAGGCGTCCTCCAACCTGGCCCGCTTCGACGCCATGCGCTACGGCCTGCGGGTCGGCGACGACGGCACGAAGTCCGCCGAGGAGGTCACCGCCCTCACCCGTGAGGCAGGCTTCGGCGACGAGGTCAAGCGCCGCATCATCCTCGGCACGTACGCGCTCAGCTCCGGCTACTACGACGCGTACTACGGATCGGCCCAGAAGGTCCGTACGCTCATCACGCAGGACTTCGAGAAGGCGTTCGAGAAGGTCGACGTGATCGTCTCGCCGACCACGCCCACCACCGCCTTCCCGATCGGCGAGCGCGCCGACGACCCGATGGCGATGTACCTCGCCGACCTGTGCACCATCCCGACCAACCTGGCCGGCAACGCCGCCATGTCGCTGCCCTGCGGCCTGGCGCCCGAGGACGGCATGCCGGTCGGTCTGCAGATCATCGCCCCCGCCATGAAGGACGACCGTCTTTACAGGGTCGGCGCCGCTGTAGAGGCCGCCTTCGTGGAAAAGTGGGGCCACCCGCTGCTTGAGGAGGCACCGTCGCTGTGAGCCCCATGCCCATCAAGGCCAAGGGATTCAAGAATTCCAAGGCCGGTACGTACCTGTCGATCGGATCCACCGCCTTCGGCGCGATCAGCGTCGTCAAGCAGGCCCGTATGGCCCGCAAGGAAAACGACACGCTCCGTCTCGTCGACGCCGCTGTCTCCGCCGCCGCCATCGTCACGGGCCTCGCTCTGCTGTACCGCGAGCTGAAGAAGCTCGGCGACGACGACGTCCTGTTGGGCTGAGAGGGAAAGTTTCACCGTGACCGTCACTGAACTGGTGTCGTACGAGGACGCGCTGGCGTCCTACGACCCCGTCATGGGCCTGGAGGTCCATGTCGAGCTCGGCACCAAGACCAAGATGTTCTGCGGCTGCTCCACGGAGCTCAAGCAGGACGCCAACAGCCAGACGTGCCCCACCTGTCTCGGCCTGCCCGGCTCCCTCCCCGTCGTCAACGCGATCGGCGTCGAGTCGGCCGTCAAGATCGGCCTCGCGCTCAACTGCGAGATCGCCGAGTGGTGCCGCTTCGCCCGGAAGAACTACTTCTATCCGGACATGCCGAAGAACTTCCAGACCTCCCAGTACGACGAGCCGATCGCCTTCGACGGCTATCTGGACGTCCAGCTGGAGGACGGCGAGATCTTCCGCGTGCAGATCGAGCGCGCCCACATGGAGGAGGACACCGGCAAGTCGCTGCACGTCGGCGGCGCCACCGGCCGTATCCACGGCGCGTCCCACTCCCTGCTGGACTACAACCGCGCCGGCATCCCGCTCATCGAGATCGTCACCAAGCCGATCGAGGGCGCGGGCAGCCGTGCCCCCGAGGTCGCCAAGGCGTACGTCGCCGAGCTGCGCGAGCTGATCAAGGCGCTCGGCGTCTCGGAGGCGCGCATGGAGCAGGGCCAGATGCGCTGCGACGTGAACCTCTCGCTGCGGCCGCACGGCCGCGAGGAGTTCGGCACGCGCTCCGAGACGAAGAACGTCAACTCGCTGCGCTCGGTGGAGCGCGCCGCCCGCTACGAGATCCAGCGGCACGCCGCGGTGCTCTCGTCCGGCGGCACGATCGTCCAGGAGACCCGGCACTTCCACGAGGAGGACGGCTCCACCACGGCCGGCCGCATCAAGGACAACGCCGAGGACTACCGGTACTTCCCGGAGCCGGACCTGGTCCCCGTGGCCCCCTCCCGCGAATGGGTCGAGGAGCTCCGCAAGGGGCTGCCCGAGCTGCCCCGGGTGCGCCGCAACCGCCTCCGCGAGGAGTGGGGCGTCGGCGAGCACGACATGCAGTCGATCCTGAACGCCGGGGCGATCGACCCGATCGTCGCCACGATCGAGGCCGGCGCGGACGCGGCCTCGGCCCGCAAGTGGTGGATGGGCGAGCTGGCGCGCAACGCCAACGAGTCCGGCCGCGACCTCGCGTCGCTGCCGATCACGCCCGAGCAGGTCGCCCGTGTCACCGCCCTGGTGAAGGAGGGCTCGCTCAACGACAAGCTGGCCCGCCAGGTCATCGAGGGCGTCCTCGCGGGCGAGGGCGGCCCGGACGACGTCGTCGAGAAGCGCGGCCTGAAGGTCGTCTCCGACGAGGGCGCGCTCGGCACGGCCGTGGACGAGGCGATCGCCGCCAACGCGGGGATCGCGGACAAGATCCGCAGCGGCAAGGTGGCGGCGGCCGGCGCGCTGGTCGGCGCGGTCATGAAGGCCACGCGCGGTCAGGCCGACGCGGCGCGGGTGCGCGAGCTGATCCTGGAGAAGCTGGGCGTGAGCGAGGGCTGACGCCCGTACGCCCGGGTACGTACGAGGGGCGGCGCACCGGAATCCTCCGGAGCGCCGCCCTTCGGCGTGCGCGGAGCCGGACCGGTGACAGCCGCGACGCGCCCCCGCGTGTGGCCGGAAACCGCTTGGACTCCCGTTGCCTTGTCTTGGACGTTCACGCCGGAGTCGTCGCCGGGTCTTCTCGTCGCCACCGGCGCTCACTACCGTCCCAGGCGTACCACTCAATGGATCACAGGCGGACCATTGGCTGTCGACTGGGAGGTCGGGCGTGTCACCGGAGATTTCGCGCAGAAGGATGCTCGCGCTGGGCGGGGGCGCCGTCGGGGCGGCCGCGGCCGGGTCGCTGCTGCCGCCGTCGCTCCAGGCGGCGATAGCCGCCGAACCGCCGTCCGGCGGGCTCCGGGCGGTGCGGCATGTCGTCGTCCTCATGCAGGAGAACCGTTCCTTCGATCACTACTTCGGCACCCTGCGCGGCGTACGCGGCTTCGGTGACCGCAACGCCGTCGAGCTGCCGTCCGGCAGGCCTGTCTTCGAGCAGCCCGGCCCCCTGCGCGCCGTCCTCCCCTTCCCGGTCCGTGACGCGGCCGAGGCGCAGAAGAAGGACCTCCAGTACATCGGCGACCTCGACCACTCCTGGGGCGGCGGCGCCAAGGCGTGGAACCAGGGCTGGATGGACGGCTGGGTCTCGGCCAAGACCGCCGCAACCATGGCGTACTACGACCGCCGCGACCTGCCGCTGCACTACGAGCTCGCTGACACCTTCACCGTCTGCGACGCCTACCACTCGTCGATCCACACGTCGACCAGCCCGAACCGCAACCACCTGATCAGTGGCTGGACCGGTCACGAGGCCGACGGAAGCCGCGCGGTCACCAACGCGGCGTACGCCGAGGGCACGCATCCCGGCTACCCGTGGCCCACGTACGCCGAGCGGCTGGAGAGGGCGGGGCGGTCCTGGAAGACGTACCAGGAGTGGGAGAACTTCACCGACAACAACATCGAGTTCTTCACCGTCTTCAAGCAGATCGCCCGCAAGGCGCTGGCGAAGGTTCCGGGCGGATTCACCTATCTGGAGGCGTTCTACGCCAAGGTCCGGGAGACGGCGGACGCCGCCGACCGCGAGCGGCTGCTCGCCGCGCTGGAGGACGGCGTGGCCACGCTGACGAAGGCCGAGCGCTCCCTCTTCGAGCGGGGCCTGCGGCGGGAGGAGACCGGCAGCCTCGCCGACCGGTTCCGGGCGGACGTGGCCGCCGGCACGCTGCCCGAGGTGTCGTACCTCGTGCCGTCGGCGGTCGACTCGGAGCACCCCGGGGCCTCGTCGCCGGTCGCCAGCGCCTCGCTCGTCTACCGGGTGCTCGACGCGCTCGGCTCGCACCCGGAGGTCTGGCGGCACACCGTCGTACTGATCAACTACGACGAGAACGACGGCTTCTTCGACCACGTGCCGCCGCCGGTGCCGCCCGCCGACAACACCGAAGAGCGGTACCAGGGCCGGCCGACCGGCCTCGGCATCCGGGTCCCCATGCTGGTGGTCTCCCCGTGGACGGTCGGCGGGTACGTCTGCTCCGAGGTCTTCGACCACACCTCGGTCATCCGGTTCCTGGAGCGGTGGACGGGCGTCCGGGAACCCAACATCACCGACTGGCGGCGCACCGTCACCGGCGACCTGACCTCCGCGTTCGACTTCCGGCGCGGCCGCCGGCAGCCGCCGGTGGAGCGGCCGGGCGCGATCCCGCCGTTCACGGGGCGCTGGCGGCCGGTCCCGCCGGTGGAGCAGCGCATGCCCGTACAGGAGGAGGGGACGCGTCCCGCGCGCCCGCTCCCGTACCAGCCGGACGCCCACGGCGCGGTGGACGGCGGCGTCTTCCGGGTGCGGCTCAGCAACACCGGGCGCGCGAGCGCGCACTTCGCGCTCTACCCCTACGCCGGCGAGTTCGCCATTCCGCAGCACCGGGATGTAAGGGGCTCGGCGCAATGGGCGGTACCCCTTACGCGTGACGCCTACCGCTTCACGATCACCGGGCCGAACGGATTCCGCCGGGAGTTCGCCGGTACGCGCACGGGCGCCGCCGAGGTGTCCTCGTACCTCGACGTACGCGACCGCGACCTGCACCTGACCCTCGTCAACCGGGGCGGGGAACCGCTGACCTTCACCGTGCGGACGCTCGCGTACGCCGACGAGGCCGACCTCCACGACGGGCGCCACCGCCGCGTGACGGTGAAGCCGGGCCGCAGCCGCACCGTGGTGCACTCCGCCGCGGACGCCCACGGGTGGTACGACCTGGCGATCACCGTTACGGGTGACGACGCTTTCCACCGGCGCCTGATGGGGCACATAGAGAATGGGCGCGCGAGCGTCTCAGGCTGACACACCGGGTGGTACGCGGGAGCCCGGGAGCTGTGCCCCCGGCTCCCGCGACTCCTGTGACGATGCGCACGAAAGGGACAAAGGATCACGTTTAGCTGTCAAAGTGGCTGGGCGTAGGTCCTGCGTTCTTTACGGGTTTGTTCCCGGTAAAGATCCACGAACCACCCAGGGAGCAAGTCCGTTGGCAGCAATCGCCCGGTGGTGCGTCAAGCACCGTTTCGCCTCAGTCCTGCTCTGGCTGCTCGCGCTCGGCGTGGTGGCCGGAGCCGCCGGAGTCGCCGGTTCCGCGTACTCCAACGACTACGAGGTGCCCGGCACGGAGTCGGGGCGCGCCACCGCCCTCCTCGACGCCGCGTTCGACGGGCGGGGAGGCGACGGCGACACCGTCGTCTGGCACACCGCGGGCCGCACCACCGTCCACGCCGCCGGGGTCGAGCAGTCCATGACGCGGACCCTGGACGCGGTCGAGGACCTCCCGGGCGTCGAGTCCGTCGTCAGCCCGTACGAGCGCGAGGGCGCCGGGCAGATCAGCAAGGACGGGCACACCGCCTACGCCACCGTCACCTTCGACGCCCAGTCCGACGACGTCCTCCAGCCGCAGGCCGAGGCACTCGTCAAGACGGCCAAGAGCGCCGAGACCGCCGAACTCCAGGTCGAGCTGGGCGGCAGCGCCGTCGCCCTCACCGAGGCCCCCACCTCGCACCTCAGCGAACTCGTCGGAGTCGTCGTCGCGGCCGTCGTCCTCTTCGTCGCCTTCGGCTCGCTCGCGGCCAGCCTGCTGCCGATCGCG
The DNA here is from genome assembly GCF_053610585.1 of Streptomyces sp. NPDC054887. Taxonomy (NCBI): domain Bacteria; kingdom Bacillati; phylum Actinomycetota; class Actinomycetes; order Kitasatosporales; family Streptomycetaceae; genus Streptomyces; species Streptomyces sp. NPDC054887. The sequence goes on from NZ_JBSGYQ010000003.1 coordinate 91,296, forward strand.
ACGGCCCTGGTCAGCGTCGGCACGGCGTACGCCGGCACCGTACTGCTCGGCCACGTCATGACGGTCGCCGACTTCGCGCCGATGCTCGGCATGCTGGTCGGGCTCGGCGTCGGCATCGACTACGCCCTGTTCATCGTCACCCGGCACCGCAAGGGCCTGCGCAGCGGCCTGTCCGTCGCCGACTCGGCGGCCAACGCCGTCGCCACCACCGGCCGCGCGGTCGTCTTCGCGGGCGCCACGGTGTGCATCGCCCTGCTGGGCATGCTGATACTGCGCCTGTCCTTCCTCAACGGCGTCGCGATCGCCGCGTCCCTGACCGTCGTCCTCACCGTCGCGGCCTCCGTGACCCTGCTGCCCGCCCTGCTCTCCCTCATCGGCATGCGGGCGCTCAGCCGCCGCGAACGCAGGCAGCTCGCCGAGCACGGCCCCAAGCCGGAACTGCCCACCGGGTTCGCCGCCCGCTGGTCCGCCTTCGTCGAACGCCACCCCAAGCTGCTCGGCGCCGTCGCCGCCGTCGTCATGGTGGTCCTCGCGCTGCCCATGCTCGGCCTGCACCTGGGCACGTCCGACCAGGGCAACAACCCGGCGTCCACGACGACCCGCGCGGCGTACGACCTGATCGCGGACGGCTTCGGCCCCGGCAGCAACGGCCCGCTGACCTTGGTCACCGAGGTCCACGGCGCCGGCGACCGCGCCGCCATGGACGCCCTCGCGGGCAGCGTGCGCGCCGCCGACGGGGTGGCCTCCGCCGGCCCGGTGGCGTACAGCGAGGACGGCGGCACGGCCGCGCTCACCGTCGTACCCGAGTCTTCGCCGCAGTCGCAGGACACCAGCGACCTGGTCGACCGGCTGCGCGAGAGCATCCTGCCGCAGGCCGAGCAGGGAACGTCGCTGGACGTGTACGTCGGCGGGATCACCGCGGGCTACGACGACTTCGCCGAGGTCATCGTCGACAAGCTGCCGCTCTTCGTCGGCATCGTGATCGCCCTGGGCTGCGTCCTGCTGCTGCTGGCTTTCCGCAGCGTCGGCATCCCGCTCAAGGCCGCGCTGATGAACGTGCTCGCCGTCGCCTCCTCCTTCGGCGTCGTCGTGGCCGTCTTCCAGTGGGGCTGGGGCAGCGAACTGCTGGGGCTCGGCAGCGCGGGTCCGATCGAGCCGTTCCTGCCGGTGATCATGGTTTCGGTGCTCTTCGGACTCTCGATGGACTACCAGGTCTTCCTGGTGAGCCGCATGTACGAGGAGTGGCTGGACACCGGGGACAACCGGCGGGCGGTACGGGTCGGCCTCGCCGAGACCAGCCGCGTGATCAACTCCGCCGCGGTGATCATGATTTCGGTCTTCCTGGCGTTCGTGCTCAGCGGCGACCGGGTGATCGCGATGTTCGGCATCGCACTCGCCGCGGCCGTCGCCCTGGACGCGTTCGTACTCCGCACCCTCCTGGTCCCCGCGCTCATGCACATGCTCGGCGGCGCGAACTGGTGGCTGCCGCGCCGGCTCGACCGGTGGCTGCCGCGCATCAGCATCGAACCCGCCGAATGCCTGCCCGTGCATGACAAGATCGAAGCCCAGCGCACGGGCGGTTCGCAGGAGTCCCAGCAGCTCGTGCCCTAACCGGCAAGGAGCGGAATGTTCGCGATACGGCTGGGCGGCGCCGACGAGAACGCGGAGCTGCGTCCCCTGGAGCCCTGGCACGCCGAGGAGTACCTCGCCCACATCGAGCGCGGGCGCGAGCACATCGACCGGTTCATCGGACTCGCGGCGGCGGCCGGGGACCTCGACGCGGCCCGGGCGTTCCTCCAGTCGTACGCCGACAAGCAGGCGGCGGACGCCGGCCGGATCTACGGCATCTGGCTCGACGGCACACTGGTCGGCGGCGTCCTGTTCCGGACCTTCGACGCCGCGGCGGGCACCTGCGAGGTCGGCTGCTGGCTGGAGCCGTCCGCGGTGGGGCGCGGCCTGGTCACGCGCGCGGCGCGGGTGCTGATCGACTGGGCGGTGGACGTGCGGGGGATGCATCGCGTGGAGTGGCTGGTCGCCACCGGGAACACCGCCAGCATCAACGTGGCGAAGCGGCTCGGGATGACGCGTGAGGGCGTGCTGCGCGAGGCCCACCTGTGGCACGGCGTACGGCACGACCGGGAGGTCTGGTCGCTGCTGGCACGGGAGTGGCGCGAGAGGCGTTAAGGCAGCTCTCAGAAACCGCGCCTAGCGTGCGGCGTATGACTGCAACAGCCCGTACGAAGGCCGACCTGAACAAGGGCGACGAGATCGCCGAGGAGGAGAACACGAGCGCCGCCGACCGGGACGCCGTCGCCGGCGGGCCCGGGGCCGCGGACGGCGCGGCGAAGGACGACGGCGTGGGCAGGGCCGACGACGGAACGGTCCAGGAGGGCGCCGGGACCGGCAGGGCCGCCCACGCCGCCGACGCCGACGCCGACGAGTGTGAGGACGGCGACGCCGGCCTCACGGACGAGGTCCCGCCCGCCCCGTCCCCGGGCGTCGGCGCGGGCGCCGCCGCCGTCGTCTCCACCGTGCTCGGCTTCGTCGCCCTGTCCGGGACCTGGACCGGCCGGATCGCCGCCGAACGCCAGACACTCATCGGCCAGCTCGGGACCAAGCAGACCGACAGCCCCGCCGACCAGGTCGCCGCGCTCTACGGCAACGGCTGGCACATGACCGCCCTCGTCAACGGCGGCTTCGCGCTGCTCGCCCTGGCCGTCGCCGCCGTGGTGCTCGTCCGCCCGTCCTTCGGCACGCCCGGCGCGAGCACCCGTCCGGCCTGGGTCCGCTCCTTCGCCTGGGCGGGCCTCGCCCTCGGCGTCCTCGGCCTGCTCGTCTCCGCCGGCATGTACCTCGACCTCTTCGCGGCCATGCCTGCACCGCCCGGCGCGGGGACGGGCCGGTAAGGCAGCCACCTAGGGGCCTTAGGGACGTACGCACCCGTGCGCGTACGTTTCTAAGGCCCTTCGCGCCGCCGGGATGCGGCACTCTCCCGATGCGCCGGGGGCCCCTGGGAAACGAGAGTGGGGACATCGCGAAAAGCGAACCGACACCCACTCACCCAGCCGGGAGAACACCATGTTCGAGCACGAGATCCAGCAGCAGTACGCGGCCGAGCTCCGGCGCGTCGCCGCCGCCGAGCGCCTCGCACGGCAGGCCGCCAAGGCCCGCAGGGCCGGCCGCCGCGCCGCCCGCGCCTCCGGTCGCAACGCGTCCGAGGGGCCGGTGAGTTCGCTGCGCAACCGCTTCGCGCGGGCCGCGTGACAGCGGCCCGGCGGCGGAGCCAGGGCACGCGATGACGGTCGCGGCGCACAGGAGTTGGCTGGTCGCCCCCGCGATGTCGGACCCCTGTGCGATGCTCGGCGATGTGGAAACCAGGTCTGTCAGCCCCGTGTTCGTCGGTCGCGCCGGCGAACTCGCCCAGCTCACCGATGCGCTCGCCCGCGCCACCGCGGGCGAGCCGCAGGCGTTGCTCGTGGGCGGTGAGGCGGGCGTGGGCAAGACCCGCCTCGTCGAGGAGTTCTTCGCGGCGGCGTGCGAGGCGGGGGCCGTCGTCGTGGTGGGCGGCTGCGTCGAGATCGGGGCCGACGGACTGCCCTTCGCGCCGTTCTCCACCGCGCTGCGCGCCCTGCGGCGCAGGATGCCCGACGAGGTCGCCGCCGCGGCCGAGGGCCAGGAGGGGGAACTGGCCCGGCTGCTGCCCGAACTGGGCGAGACCACCCGCGACCAGCACCACGAAGACGGCATGACGCGGCTGTTCGAGCTGACCGTCCGGCTCCTGGAGCGCATCACCGCCGACCGTACGGTGGTGCTCGCCCTGGAGGACCTGCACTGGGCCGACACCTCCACCCGTCACCTGCTCGCGTACCTCTTCCGCACCCTGCGGCGCGGGCGCCTCATGGTGATCGGCACCTACCGCGCGGACGACATCCACCGCCGCCACCCGCTGCGCCCCCTCCTCGCCGAACTCGACCGGCTGCGCACGGTCCGGCGCATCGAGCTGCCCCGCTTCAACCGCGCCGAAGTGCACCGCCAGTTGGCCGGGATCCTCGCCGCCGAGCCGGACGCGGCGCTCGCCGAAGAGGTCTTCACCCGCTCCGACGGCAACGCCTTCTTCGTCGAGGAACTGGCGTCGTGCCTCGAAAGCGGCTGCGCCACCGGCCTGAGCGACTCCCTGCGCGACCTGCTGCTCGTCCGTGTCGAAACGCTGCCCGACGACGCCCAGAAGGTCGCCCGGATCGTCGCCGAGGGCGGCTCCACCGTCGAGTACCGGCTGCTGCTCGCCGTCGCGCGGCTCCCCGAGGACGACCTCATCGAGGCCCTGCGCGCGGCCGTCGGCGCCAACCTGCTGCTCGCGACACCGGACGGCGACGGCTACCGCTTCCGGCACTCCCTGGTCCGCGAGGCGCTCAGCGACGACCTGCTCCCCGGCGAGCGCTCCCGGCTCAACCGGCGCTACGCCGAAGCTCTGGAGGCCGATCCCGCCCTGGTGCGCGCCGACGAGTACACCACCCGCCTCGCCAGCTACTGGTACGCCGCCCACGACGCCGCCAAGGCGCTGCCCGCCGTGCTGAAGGCCAGCGTCGAGGCGCGCGGCCGCCACGCGTACGCCGACCAGCTGAGCCTCCTGGAACGCGCGATGGAGCTGTGGGACGACGCCCCCGAGGACGTCCGGGCGGTGCTGCGTCCCCTGGACTACGCCGAGGTCTACCCGCCCTGCGGCTGCGACCCGGCGACGACGCCGCTGCGCTACCTCGACCTGATGGCGGAGGCCACCGTCGCCGGCCGGTTCGGCGGCGAGCGCGAACGGGCCCTGAAGATCGCCAAGAAGGCACTGCGGCTGCTGGACGGCGAGGGCGACGCCCTGCGCGAAGCCTGGTTCTGGGTGCAGCGCTGCAAGCTCATATCGAGCCTCGGCCGGGGTGACGGCTGGGCCGAACTCGCCCGCGCGCGCGATCTCGTGCGGGGCCTACCGCCGTCCGCCGTCCACGCCGAGGTCCTCGCGTACGTCGCGGGCTGGGGCATGCTGCACGAGCCGGGCGCGGAGAGCCTGGTCTCCGCCGAACAGGCCGTGCAGTACGCCCGCATGGTGGACGCCCGGGACACCGAGCTGTCCGCGCTGACCACCCTCGGCAACCTGACCGTCGACTCGGGCGACGTCGAGGGCGGCCTCGCCATGCTGTACGCCGTCAAGGAGCAGGCGGTGGCGCAGAGGATGGCCAGCGTCGCCGGCCGCATCCATGTGAACCTCCCCTCGGCCCTGGAGTCCGTGGGGCGCTCGCGCGAGGCCGTGGAGATCGCCGAGGGGGGCGTCGCCTTCTCCAGGAAGTACGGCCTCGTCGACAACGAGGCATGGGTGCGGGGGAACCTCGCGGAATCACTCGTCTCCCTCGGGCGCTGGAGCGAGGCCGTGGACCACGCCTCCGACATCGAACGGGCCCTGGCCCCCAGCCCCAAGCCGCGCGGTGCCGCCGCGTGGATACAGGCCGACGTGGCGCGCGCCCGCGGCGAACTGACCGCGGCCGACGAGCGGCTCGCCGCCGCCCGCGCGTACTTCGGCAGCCACGACCCGATGCCCCAGCACGACCTGCCGCTGCGCCGCATCGAACTGGCCCTGGCCGCCGCCCGGGGCCGCATCCTGGACGTCCGGGCCGCCTTCGCCCGGGCCGCCGAAGCCGGCTTCCCCCTCGGCACGCACCGCTACGCCTGGGCGCTGCTCGTCGAAGCCGCCGTCGCCGAGGCGGACGCACGGGGCCTCCCGGCAGCCGAGGAGGGCCGCGCCGCCGCCCTGGAGCTGATCCGGACCGGCGCGAAGCGACTGCCCGCCCCGGTGCCGCTGTGGCAGGCGTACGAACGCTGGGTGAGAGCCGAGCTGCGACGGGCCGAGGGTCTGGTGTGCCCGGACGACTGGGCGGGCGTGGTCGCACGGTTCGAGACGCTGGAGCGCCCGTACGACCTGGCCCGCGCCCGGCTGCGCTGGGCGGAGGCACTGCTCGCCGCCGCCGCCGGTGGCACCGACGTGCCGCCTGCCGGTGCGGCGACCGCGCGCGAGCCGGACGCCGACGAGCGGGAGCGGGCTGCCGAACTGCTCCGGCTGGCCCGCGCGGCGGCCGACCACCTGAGCGCCCGCCCCCTCGGCGAGAGCGTCACCCTGCTGGCCCAGCGCGCCCGCCTGACGCTGAACCCGGCGCCCCAGGTCCCGGTGCTCACGGCCGGCCCGGCCGCGTCCCTGGGTCTGACCCCGCGCGAACAGGACGTCCTGCGCCTGGTCGCGGCCGGCCGCAGCAACCGGCAGATCGCCCAGGAGCTCTACATCTCGCCCAAGACGGCGAGCGTCCACGTCTCGAACATCCTGGGCAAGCTCGGCGTCTCCGGCCGGGGCGAAGCCGCCGCCGTGGCGCACCGCCTGCACCTGTTCACCGACCTCCAGGACGAGCCGGTACCCACGGCCTGACACCACCGGACGAGCGGCCCCGCGGGACGCGTGCCCGGCGTTGCGCACCGGGCGCTAGCGGCCCTGCGGGCCGAGGCCGTACGGGCGAAAGCCGGCAGGGCCCCCAGCCGGCAGGGCCCCAAGCCCGTGCCCGGCCGTGGCCGCACGGGCCCGCGAGGCGCCGGTTACTTCACCTCCACGTTCAGGATGCGGTCGTCGCCCGCCTCCGGCGTGCCGCGCGTGTCCGTCTCGCTGGTGACCAGCCACAGCTTGTCGCCGCCCGCCGCCACGACCGTGCGCAGCCGGCCGTACTTCTCCGCCAGGAACGCCTCGGGCCCGGCCACCGGCTCCGTGCCGTCCAGCGGAATCCTCCACAGCCGCTCGCCGCGCAGGCCCGCCATCCAGATCGAACCGGCGGCGTACGCGATGCCGCTGGGCGACGCCTCCGACGTCTTCCACTCGGCGACCGGGTCGACGTACCCCTCCTGGTCCCCCTTGCCCTCGACCTCGGGCCAGCCGTAGTTCCGGCCGGGGCGGATCAGGTTCAGCTCGTCCCAGGTGTTCTGGCCGAACTCGGCCGCCCACAGCCGCTTCTGGCTGTCCCAGGCGAGACCCTGCACATTGCGGTGCCCGTACGAGTAGACGACCGAGTCCGCCTCCGGATTGCCGTGCACCGGCTCGCCGTCGGGGGTCATCCGCAGGATCTTGCCGCCCAGCGACTTCTTGTCCTGCGCGAGCCCGGTGTCACCCGTCTCACCCGTCCCGGCGTAGAGCATCTTGTCCGGGCCGAAGGCGATCCGCCCGCCGTTGTGGACGGTGCCCTTGGGGATGCCGCGCAAGATGGTGTCCGGGGCGCCCAGTTGCTGCCCGGCGGGCTTCTTCTCGTCGTACAGCATGCGGGCGATGCGGTTGTCGGACTCGGTGGTGAAGTACGCGTAGACCATGTGGTCCGAGGCGAAGCGCGGCGAAACGGCCAGGCCCATGAGCCCGCCCTCGCCGGCCGGCGCGACCCCGGCCACGGAACCGAGCTCGGTCTTCTTCCCGCTCTCGCCGTCCACCCGGGTGACGGTCCCCTCGTCGCGCGAGGAGACCAGCAGGTCACCGCCGGGCAGCGGGGCGAGCCCCCAGGGCGACTCGAGGTCCTTGGTGAGCGTGCCCACGACCTCGGCCGACCCCTTCGCCGGCGGAGGCTCGGCGCGCGGCCCGGAGCCCGGCGCGGAAGCGTCCGCGGACGGCGGCGCACTCGTGCGCCCGGTGGCCGCCGGGGCCGGCGCGGTCCCGTCCCCGCCGGAGCACCCCGCGGTGAGCAGGAGAACGGCGGCAGCCAACACAGCTGTCACAGCAGGACGTTGCACGGTACGCATCCCTTCGACGGCTGGCGGTGGTCACCGGCAGCGGCTCCCACTCTTCATACACCGCTCGCCCGCCGCGGGTTCCGTTCCGGATCAACCGGGTCGCGGGTCGCCCGCAGCCCACCAGCCCCCCGCCGGTCACGCAAGCCGCGCCACTCTCCGGGACTCACGCACAGCCCCGTCAGCCGCCCCAGCCCCCGGAGGCACGCGCGACCTCATCAGCCGCCCCACCTCCCCCGGAACTACGCACAGCCCCACCAGCCGCCCCAGCCGCACGAACCGCGACAGCCCCATCAGCCCCAAGACCCCCCGCCCGCAAGCCGCCCCAGCCTCCGCGCCGCCCCCAGCCCCCGTCAGTCCCACGAGCCCCGCGCCGGCGGCAGCGCCGCGATCTCCGCCATGTCCTCGGAGGTCAGCCGCAGCGCCGCCGCCCCGGCGTTCTGCACCGCCCACCGCTCGCGCTTGGTCCCCGGCACCGGCACCACCTGGCGACCCCGCCCCAGCACCCACGCCAGCGCCACCTGAGCCGGCGTCGCGCCGTGGCGCTCGGCGACCCTCCGCAGCCCGGCGACCACCGGCTGGTTCGCCGCCATCATCTCCGCGGTGAAGCGCGGATGCCTGGCCCGTACGTCGTCCGGCTCGAAGCCCTGCCCCGGCTTGAGCGTCCCGGTCAGGAAGCCGTTGCCCAGCGGCATGGCCGCGAGGAAGCCGACACCCCGCGCCTCGCACCACGGCAGCAGCCCCGTCAGCGCCTCCGGCGACCACACCGAGAGCTCGGCCTCCACCGCGCTCACCGGAAAGACCTGCTGCACCCGTTCCAGTTGGCGAATCGTTTCGTCATGCATGCGCCCCCCGGACCTGCGTGCCGCCCTGGCCCCCACCGCGCACACCCCCAGCGCCCGTACCTTCCCGGCCCGCACGAGATCGGCCATGGCGCCCCAGGTCTCCTCGACCGGCACCTCCGGATCGGGCCGGTGCAACTGGTAGAGGTCGATCACATCGGTCTGCAACCGCCGCAGCGAGGCGTCACAGGCCCGCCGCACGTACCCCGGGCGCCCGTTGGCGACGATGTGCTGATCGCCGACGAGCAGCCCGCACTTGGTCGAGACGAAGGCATCGGCGCGCCGCTCCTTGAGCACCCGCCCCAGCAGCAGCTCATTGGTGAAGGGCCCGTACATGTCGGCCGTGTCGAGCAGACTGGACCCCGCGTCGAGCGCCGCGTGCACGGTACGCAGCGACCGGTCCCCGCGCTGCTGAGAGCCGGTGTAGGCCCAGCTCATCGGCATGCACCCGAGTCCGATCGCGCCCACTTCGAGCGCCGCCGCACCGATTGTCCTGCGCTCCAACTCCCCGTACCCCTCCCTCTGCCGCTCCCCAAACTAACCTCTGCCTTCCGCCGCCCTTCGCATAGCCTCCTGACCATGACTTCAGACGTGTGGCTCCCCGTTCCCGCCGCCGAGATACCAGGGCTGCCGGAGGCCTTCACCTACCGCTTCTGGGACGGTGGCCAGGACTTTCCCGCCGATCCCGCCGACTGCGCCTTCTATGTCGTGCCGTACATGAAGGGCCCCGAGATCGCGGTCCGGCCGCTCGCCGCCATGACGTCCGTACGCGCGGTCCAGACGCTCTCCGCCGGCATCGACCACGTCGAGCCCGGCTTGGCGGACCTGCACCCCGGGGTGCGCCTGTGCAACGCCCGGGGCGTCCACGAGGCCAGCACCGCGGAGCTGACGCTCGCGCTCGTCCTGGCCTCGCTGCGGGGCATCCCGGGCTTCGTGCACGGCCAGGACAAGGAGGAGTGGCGGGCCGGTTTCTACCCTGCGCTGGCCGACAAGTCCGTCCTCGTCGTCGGGTACGGCTCGATCGGCGCGGCCATCGAGGACCGGCTCACGCCCTTCGAGTGTGCGCGGGTGGCGCGCGTCGCGCGCTCTGCCCGTACAACGGAGCGCGGGCCGGTGCATCCACTGACCGACCTGCCCGGACTGCTGCCCTCCGCCGATGTGGTGATCCTCTCCACCCCTCTGACCGAGGCGACCCAGGGTCTGGTGAACGCCGACTTCCTGGCCCGCATGAAGGACGGAGCGCTGCTGGTCAACGTCTCGCGCGGGCCCGTCGTCGACACCAAGGCGCTGCTCGCCGAGCTCGAAACGGGCCGCCTGCGCGCCGCCCTGGACGTCACCGACCCGGAGCCGCTGCCCGCAGGCCACCCGCTGTGGCACGCGCCCGGCTGCCTCATCAGCCCTCACGTGGGCGGCAGTACGTCGGCGTTCATGCCGCGCGCGAAGCGCCTGATGGCGGACCAGCTCACCCGCTTCGCCGCGGGAGAACCCCTGCGCAACATCGTCCTCACCACATCCTGAAAGGTTTGCCCGGATCAAGAACGGACACACTCCGAAGCCACTCGAATGCGCGGCGTGCCGATCACGGTTCCGGCTGGTCACGGAGAGTAGAGGGAGTATGTCCCTGAGTGACGGAATTGGTGTATCGTCCGGACCAAGGGGCTGCGCCGCGCATTATCACGGCGCTGGGGAGCGACCGGACTGTGAGGGGGGCGACGGGCGATGCACGGCGAATGGACCAAGGTTCCGACGCGGCGGGGCCACCGGCGGCGACCTCCGCACGATCGGCGCGACCGGAGCCGTCACCGGGGCCCGGGGTGCGGCCAGGACCGGCGACTCGTCCCCGTCCCCCCGGCGCCCGGAGCGCCCCGCCCCAGGGCGGCCCGGTGAGTGCGCCGGGAGCGCTTCTCGCCCGGCAGCAGGTGCCCGGCGGCGGGGGCGGCCTGATCTCGCAGCTCGGCCTGGCGCTGGTCTGCGGGGCCTACGCCGTCGGTTCGGCTCTCGGCTGGGGCTCCGCGCAAGTGGCGCTGATCATGGGCGACTTCGGCCTCGCGGTCGCCGCGGCGGTCGCCGCGGTCTCCTGCTTCCTGTACGCACGCGCGCGTGAGAGCCGCTTCCGGCCCGCCTGGCTGCTGTTCTCCGTCTCCTCCGCGATGGCGGCCTGCGGGAACGCGGTGTGGGGCTGGTACGAGGTGGTGCTCGGCCGCGAGGTGCCCTCCCCCTCCTTCGCCGACCTCTTCTTCCTCTGCTTCGGACCGCCCGCCATCGTCGGCCTGCTGGTCCTCGCCAAGCGCCCCGTCACGCGTGCCGGCTGGGTCTGCCTGGCGCTCGACTCCTGGCTCATCGGCGGTTCGCTGCTCACGCTCTCCTGGAGCCTGGCCCTCGCCCACACCGCGCACTTCGAGGCCGAGAGCACGGCCCACGCGGCGCTCTCCCTCGCCTACCCGCTGCTCGACATCGCGCTGGTCAGCATGGTGCTCGCGCTGCACTTCCGGCGCTCCAACGCCAACCGCACGGCGATCAACACGGCGATCGCGGCCCTCGCCACCACCGTCCTGTGCGACGCGCTGTTCACCTCGCCCCTGCTGCGCGAGAGCTACCGCTCGGGCCAGCTCCTCGACGCGGGCTGGTTCGCCGGCTCGCTGCTCCTCGCTTACGCGCCGTGGGGCGCGCGGCGGGCGGAGCAGTGGAGGGAGGGCGCTCCGTACCACCGGGGCGGCCGTCATCCGGCCGCCCGCGGTCCGGTCAGCCGCGGTCCGGCCGGCCGCGCTCCGAGCAGGCGCCCCATCGGCGGCTCACTGGCCGCGCTGACGCCGTACCTCGCCGCCGCCGTCTGCACGCTCGGCATCCTCTACAACGTCGTCGACGGTCGCCGCGTGGACCGGGTCGTCGTCTTCACCGGCTGCACGGTCGTACTGGCCCTGGTCGTACGCCAGGGCATCATGCTCGTCGACAACATCTCCCTCACCCAGGAACTGGCGCAGAAGGAGAACCACTTCCGCTCCCTGGTGCAGGGATCGAGCGACGTCATCATGATCGCCGCACCCACCGGCATATTGCGGTACGTCAGCCCCGCCGCGTCCGGCGTCTACGGACGCGACGCCGAGGAGCTGATCGGATCGGAGCTCGCCTCGCTGATCCACGCGGAGGACCTGGGGCGGGTCGTCCACGAAGTACGCCGCTTCCTGGCCGCCCCGCCGGCCGAGGAGCCGACCACCCGCATCGAATGCCGCTTCAAGTCAGGGACGGGGGAGTGGCTCAACGTCGAGTCCACCGTCAACCGGCACCAGGGCGGCCTGATCTTCAACAGCCGGGACGTGACCGAACGGGTCCGGCTCCAGGCCCAGCTCCAGCACAACGCCGAGCACGACCCGCTCACCGACCTGCCCAACCGGGCCCTGTTCACCGCGCGCGTCCGCCAGGCGCTGAGCGGCCGCCGCGTCGGCGACCCCGGCACGGCCGTGCTCTTCATCGACCTCGACGGCTTCAAGGCCGTCAACGACACCATCGGCCACCAGGCCGGCGACGAGCTGCTCATCCAGGCCGCCCGCCGCCTCCAGGACTCCGTACGGGCGGGCGACACCGCGGCCCGGCTCGGCGGCGACGAGTTCGCCGCCCTGATCGTCGGCGAGGGCTCCAAGGACCAGGCCGCACGCGAGTGCCAGGTCCACGAGATCGCCGACCGGCTGCGGCTCACGCTCTCCCAGCCGTACCGGATCGGGGGCAACGACGTACGCGTCGCCGCGTCCATCGGCGTCGCCTTCGCCGAGCCCGGCATCAGCCCCACCGACCTCATGCGCAACGCCGACCTCGCGATGTACCGGGCCAAGGCGGGCGGCAAGGACCGTGTCGAGCTGTACGCGCCCCAGATGCAGGCCGACGTCGTCCGCAGGACGGAGCTGGCCACCCGGCTGCGCACCGCGCTCCACGAGGGCGAGTTCGCGCTGCTCCACCAGCCGGTGGTGAGCCTGACCACCGGCCAGGTGGTCTCGGTCGCCGCCCAGGCCCGCTGGCGGTCGACCCAGGGCATCCTCTTCACGCCCGCCGAGTTCCTGCGGGTGGCCGACAGGGGCGAGGCCCAGGAGGGCCCCCGCATGGCCGAGCTCGGCCGGTGGCTGCTCGAAGAGGCGGTCGAGCAGGCCGCCGAGCGCTACCGGGCGGGCCACGAGGTGCCCGTGACGGTCCGGCTCGACGCCCGCCGGCTGGTGGACAAGCCCGTGCCGCTGGGGTCCGTCGAGGCATTGCTCACCCGGCACGGCCTGCCCTCCGGTTCGCTGATCATCGAGCTGGCCGACAGCGACCCGCGGATCTCGTTCGACGAGCTGGAACGGCGCCTGGTGGCGCTGCGGCGGCTCGGCGTCCGGATCGCGCTGGACGGGTTCGGCAGCGGGTACGCCGCCATCAACGCGCTGCGCCGGCTCCCCATCGACGTACTGAAACTGGACCGGGAGCTGGTCGAGGGCGTCGTGGAGTCGGCCCGGCTGCACAAGATCACCAGCGGGCTGCTGCGGATCGCCTGCGACCTCGGGATGCAGTCCGTGGCCGACGGCGTCGACCTGCCGGAGCAGGTGACCGCCCTGCGCGCCATGGGGTGCACCCACGGGCAGGGAATGGCCTTCTCCGGGCCGCTGGACGAGTACCGGCTGCGGCGGGCGCTGGTGCGCGGAGAGTTCCCCCTGCCGGGCGAAGAGGCCCTGCCGGTGCTCGCCGGCGGCTCGGGTGGATCACTTCCCGTACGTCATGTGGGCGCGAACGGAAGCGAAACGATCACACACCCTCCAATGCGCTCAAATAGTGAGACGCCTGTCCCACCTACTTGACAGGCACTGGCCGCCGGAGGGAGGGTCAGTGCCATGCGCACCCGAATTCTCGTACTTGGAAAGCGCGTCGGCTGAAGCAGAGCACGCACATGCAGCTCTGCAACCCGCACCGGCGCGCTCCCCTCGCTTGCCTCACGGCACGGGGGGTTTTTTGTTGCACTGGCACTACGCAAACCACCGCAAAAACATCTCAGCTTCACACCCTCAGCTTCGAGAAGAGAATGCCGATGACCGAGCAGGCCTCCGGGGCCCACCATCCGCAGCCGCGGCCCCGCAACGGCGGAACCCACGCCACCACTGTCGAGCACGTGACGGGCGCCCAGTCGCTCATCCGCTCCCTCGAGGAAGTGGGGGCCGACACGGTATTCGGCATTCCCGGCGGCGCCATCCTGCCGGCGTACGACCCGCTGATGGACTCCAAGAAGGTCCGCCACGTCCTGGTCCGCCACGAGCAGGGCGCCGGCCACGCGGCGACCGGCTACGCGCAGGCCACCGGCAAGGTCGGCGTGTGCATGGCCACTTCGGGGCCCGGCGCCACGAACCTGGTCACGCCGATCGCCGACGCTCACATGGACTCCGTCCCCATGGTCGCGATCACCGGCCAGGTCGCCTCCAAGGCGATCGGCACGGACGCCTTCCAGGAGGCGGACATCGTGGGCATCACGATGCCGATCACGAAGCACAACTTCCTCGTCACCAAGGCCGAGGACATCCCGCGCACCATCGCCGAGGCGTTCCACATCGCCTCGACGGGGCGCCCGGGCCCCGTCCTGGTCGACATCGCCAAGGACGCCCTCCAGGCAAAAACCACGTTCAGCTGGCCGCCCAGCCAGGACCTGCCCGGCTACCGCCCGGTCACCAAGCCGCACGCCAAGCAGATCCGCGAGGCCGCCAAGCTGATCGTCCAGGCCAAGCGTCCGGTCCTGTACGTCGGCGGCGGCGTCATGAAGGCCGGCGCGACCGCCGAGCTCAAGGTCCTCGCCGAGCTCACCGGCGCCCCCGTCACCACCACCCTGATGGCGCTGGGCTCCTTCCCCGACAGCCACCCGCTGCACGTGGGAATGCCGGGCATGCACGGTGCGGTCACCGCCGTCACCGCGCTCCAGCGGGCCGACCTGATCGTCGCCCTCGGCGCCCGCTTCGACGACCGCGTGACCGGCAAGCTGGACAGCTTCGCGCCGTACGCCAAGATCGTCCACGCCGACATCGACCCGGCCGAGATCGGCAAGAACCGGGCCGCGGACGTGCCGATCGTCGGTGACGCCCGCGAGGTCATCGCCGACCTCGTCCAGGCCGTCCAGGCCGAGCACACCGAGGGCAACACCGGCGACTACGCCGCGTGGTGGAACGACCTCAACCGCTGGCGCGACACCTACCCGCTCGGCTACGACCTGCCCGAGAACGGCCAGCTGTCCCCGCAGCAGGTCATCCAGCGCATCGGCCAGCTCGCCCCCGAGGGCACCATCTACGCCGCGGGCGTCGGCCAGCACCAGATGTGGGCCTCGCACTTCATCCAGTACGAGCAGCCCGCCACCTGGCTGAACTCCGGCGGCGCGGGCACGATGGGCTACGCCGTCCCGGCCGCCATGGGCGCCAAGGCCGGCATGCCGGACCGTACGGTCTGGGCCATCGACGGCGACGGCTGCTTCCAGATGACCAACCAGGAACTGACGACCTGCGCGCTCAACAACATCCCGATCAAGGTCGCCGTCATCAACAACGGCGCGCTCGGGATGGTCCGCCAGTGGCAGACCCTGTTCTACAACCAGCGCTACTCCAACACCGTGCTGCACAGCGGGCCCGACGCCGACGGCAGGCAGCCGAGCGCCGGCACCCGGATCCCGGACTTCGTGAAGCTGTCCGAGGCCATGGGCTGCCACGCGATCCGCTGCGAGGACCCGGCCGAACTCGACAAGGTCATCGCCGAGGCCAACGCCATCAACGACCGCCCGGTCGTGGTCGACTTCATCGTGCACGAGGACGCCATGGTCTGGCCGATGGTGGCCGCCGGCACCTCCAACGACGAGGTCATGGCCGCCCGCGGGGTGCGCCCCGACTTCGGCGACAACGAAGACGACTGAGCAGACGAGAGAGAGACTTCAAGCCCATGTCCAAGCACACCCTCTCCGTCCTGGTCGAGAACAAGCCGGGCGTCCTGGCGCGGATCACGGCTCTGTTCTCCCGCCGCGGGTTCAACATCGACTCCCTCGCGGTGGGCACCACCGAGCACCCCGAGATCTCGCGCATCACCATCGTGGTCAACGTGATCGAGGCCCTGCCGCTCGAACAGGTGACGAAGCAGCTGAACAAGCTCGTCAACGTCCTGAAGATCGTCGAACTCGAACCCGCCGCCGCGATCCAGCGCGAGCTCGTCCTCGTGAAGGTGCGGGCCGACAACGAGACCCGCTCGCAGATCGTCGAGATCGTCCAGCTGTTCCGCGCGAAGACGGTCGACGTCTCCCCGGAGGCCGTGACCATCGAGGCGACCGGCGGCGCCGACAAGCTCGAAGCGATGCTCAAGATGCTGGAGCAGTTCGGCATCAAGGAGCTCGTCCAGTCCGGCACGATCGCCATAGGGCGCGGCTCCCGGTCGATCACCGACCGCAGCCTGCGGGCCCTCGACCGCTCGGCCTGACCGCCCCGGTCCCGCTGCTCGCATGGCGAGACCCGCAATCCAACATTTCGCTCCCCGCCGTACGGTGGGACGCACAACCAGCACACAAGGAGAATCCCAGTGGCCGAGCTGTTCTACGACGACGATGCCGACCTGTCCATCATCCAGGGCCGCAAGGTCGCGGTGATCGGTTACGGCAGCCAGGGCCACGCCCACGCGCTGTCGCTCCGTGACTCGGGTGTCGACGTCCGTGTCGGTCTGCACGAGGGCTCCAAGTCCAAGGCGAAGGCCGAGGAGCAGGGCCTGCGCGTGGTCACGCCGACCGAGGCAGCCGCCGAGGCCGACGTCATCATGATCCTGATCCCGGACCCGATCCAGGCGCAGGTCTACGAGGAGTCCATCAAGGACAACCTCAAGGACGGCGACGCGCTGTTCTTCGCGCACGGCTTCAACGTCCGCTTCGGCTTCATCAAGGCCCCGGCCGGCGTCGACGTCGCGCTCGTCGCCCCCAAGGGCCCGGGCCACCTGGTCCGCCGTCAGTACGAGGAAGGCCGCGGCGTCCCGGCGATCGCCGCCGTCGAGCAGGACGCGACGGGCAACGCCTTCGCGCTGGCGCTCTCGTACGCCAAGGCCATCGGCGGCACCCGCGCCGGCGTCATCAAGACGACCTTCACCGAGGAGACCGAGACCGACCTGTTCGGTGAGCAGGCCGTGCTCTGCGGCGGTGCGTCGGCGCTCGTCAAGGCGGGCTTCGAGACCCTGGTCGAGGCCGGCTACCAGCCGGAGATCGCGTACTTCGAGTGCCTCCACGAGCTGAAGCTGATCGTGGACCTCATGTACGAGGGCGGCCTGGAGAAGATGCGCTGGTCGGTCTCCGAGACCGCCGAGTGGGGCGACTACATCACCGGCCCGCGCGTCGTCACGGACCAGACCAAGGCCGAGATGAAGAAGGTCCTCGCGGAGATCCAGGACGGCACGTTCGCCAAGAACTGGATGGACGAGTACCACGGCGGTCTGAAGAAGTACAACGAGTACAAGACGCAGGACTCCGAGCACCTGCTGGAGACCACCGGCAAGGAGCTGCGCAAGCTCATGAGCTGGGTCGACAACGACGAGGCGTAAGCCTCGGGGCGGGGGCCGCGGCGTATCGCCGCGGCCCTTCGCGCACAACTGGACAGAACGTCCAGCCACGGACGGGTGATACTTCCGCCGAGGCGGAAGACCCACAGTCCCGCGCCACTAGACTGCTTCCTACATACACGCGTCAGGCCCACAGCGTCGTGCGTCTTCCACGCGGCTAGCCCCTCCACCGCCTGCGGCCGTCGGGACGGCCGTCCGCAAAGGACCAGTGAGGACTCACGTGAGCTCGAAACCTGTCGTACTCATCGCTGAAGAGCTGTCGCCGGCCACAGTCGACGCCCTGGGCCCGGACTTCGAGATCCGGCAGTGCAACGGCGCCGACCGGGCGGAGCTGCTGCCGGCCATCGCCGACGTGGACGCGATCCTCGTCCGCTCCGCCACCAAGGTCGACGCCGAGGCCATCGCCGCCGCCAAGAAGCTGCGCGTCGTCGCCCGTGCCGGCGTCGGCCTGGACAACGTCGACGTCTCCGCCGCCACCAAGGCCGGCGTCATGGTCGTCAACGCGCCGACCTCCAACATCGTCACCGCCGCCGAGCTCGCCTGCGGCCTGCTCGTCGCCACCGCGCGCAACATCCCGCAGGCCAACACCGCCCTCAAGAACGGCGAGTGGAAGCGCTCGAAGTACACGGGCGTCGAGCTGAGCGAGAAGACCCTCGGCGTCGTCGGCCTCGGCCGCATCGGCGTCCTGGTCGCGCAGCGCATGTCGGCCTTCGGCATGAAGATCGTCGCGTACGACCCCTACGTGCAGCCCGCGCGCGCCGCGCAGATGGGCGTCAAGCTCCTCTCGCTCGACGAGCTGCTGGAGGTCGCCGACTTCATCACCGTGCACCTGCCCAAGACGCCGGAGACGCTCGGCCTGATCGGCGACGAGGCGCTGCACAAGGTCAAGCCGACCGTGCGCATCGTCAACGCCGCGCGCGGCGGGATCGTCGACGAGGCGGCGCTGTACTCCGCCCTCAAGGAGGGCCGGGTCGCCGGTGCCGGCCTCGACGTGTACGCGAAGGAGCCCTGCACGGACTCCCCGCTGTTCGAGCTCGACCAGGTCGTCTGCACCCCGCACCTCGGCGCCTCCACCGACGAGGCCCAGGAGAAGGCGGGCATCGCGGTCGCCAAGTCCGTGCGCCTGGCGCTCGCCGGTGAGCTCGTGCCGGACGCGGTCAACGTCCAGGGCGGCGTCATCGCCGAGGACGTCCGTCCCGGCCTGCCCCTCGCCGAGAAGCTCGGCCGGATGTTCACCGCGCTCGCTGGCGAGGTCGCGGTGCGGCTCGACGTCGAGGTGTGCGGCGAGATCACGCAGTACGACGTCAAGGTGCTCGAACTGTCCGCCCTCAAGGGTGTGTTCGAGGACGTCGTCGACGAGACGGTGAGCTACGTCAACGCGCCGCTCTTCGCGCAGGAGCGCGGCGTCGAGGTCCGTCTGACCACGAGCTCGGAGTCCCCGGACCACAAGAACGTCGTCACGGTGCGCGGCACGCTCTCCGGCGGCGACGAGGTCTCCGTGTCCGGCACGCTGTCGGGTCCCAAGCACCTCCAGAAGATCGTCGGCATCGGCGAGCACGACATCGACCTGACGCTGGCCGACCACATGGTCGTCCTGCGCTACCAGGACCGTCCCGGTGTCGTCGGCACGGTCGGCCGCATCCTCGGCGAGGGCGGCCTGAACATCGCGGGCATGCAGGTGTCGCGCGCCGACCAGGGTGGCGAGGCGCTGGCCGTCCTCTCCGTGGACGACACGGTCCCGGCCGCTGTGCTGGCCGAGATCGCGGAGGAGATCGGCGCCTCCTCGGCCCGCTTCGTGAACCTGGCCGACTGACGCACTCCCTCGGCTCGGCACCGTGCCCGGGACGCAGGGCCGCTCGTACGACAGGTACGAGCGGTCCGCGTCCCGGGCGCGGTGCTGTCACCGCCGATGCGCGGGGCCGGCGGTCCGCGCGTCCCCGCCAGGGGGGCGAAGGAAGGGGCTGCGCGGCGCGGGCCGGCTATCGGCGGACGGGGGTCAGCACACCCAGAGGCCGTCCGCCTTGTCGTTGTTGGCGCTGCCGACGTTGGAGCTGGACGACGGGGCGGTGGACGTCCACAGCAGGGCCCAGGAGCTGCCCGTCCAGTTGTAGACGTGCGTCTGCGTGCCACGCGTCTGGTTGTTGTGCCAGGACGTCGTCTTGTCGTTGAAGCCCCAGTTGGCGAGGTTCTCGAAGTTGCAGTCCGACCAGGTCAGCCGGCGGCCGTCGAAGTTGGAGTGCTCGTACAGGCACGTCCAGGCGTAGCTGCAGTTCGGTGTGCCGAGCGCGCCGGCCGGCTCGTTGACGGCGCGGGCCCGCTTCTCGCCGGGTAACGGGAACGTCATGACGGCCTTGCCGCCGCGCCAGGAGACCTGGTTGACGCCGATCTGCCGGCCGCCGGGCGTGCGGGCGAGCTGTTCGTCGATCTGCTTCTGGAGTCCCGCGACCTCGCTCTTGCTGAGGCCGGCCTGCCGCGCCTCGGACGCGATCCGGGCTTCGAGCGGAGCGGAGGCGGAGGTCGGGCCGGCCAGGCCCACGACCGCGACGGCAGTCGCGGTGGCGGTGACGGCGAGCTTGGTGCTTCTGCGCATGGGAGGTGCGTTCCCTTCGCTCACGTCGCTCCGGTCTCTCCGGAGCGACGCACACGCTAGTGACGCGACCGGTGCGCCTCCAGAGGCTTTCTGGTCGTACGCCCCCTTGCGCGACGGCGGGTGCGGCGGCCGGGCGCCCGCGGCGCCGCGGCCCCCGGAGGGCCGCAGGTGGGACGCGGTCCCCGGGATCGCGCGGCCGGACGGGGGCGGGGGCGCCCCGTTATGACGGGCCCGCCGGCCGGGCCGCGCACCGCCCGGAATGAGTCAACCCGTGATCGGCTACAGCCGGGCGGCCTTGAGGGACATGTGCAGCAGCAGCCGGTCCTCGCCGTCGTGGAGGTCGAGGCCGGTGAGCTGCTCCACGCGGGACAGCCGGTAGTAGAGCGTCTGGCGGTGGATGTTCAGGACGCTCGCGGTGCGGCCCGCCTGGCCGGCGCAGTCCAGGAACGCCTCCGCCGTGCGGGCCAGTTCGGCGTGCGCGGGGTCGAGCAGGGGGCGCACGGCGGGGTCCACCGGGTGCCCGGGACCGCTGTCGGGCAGCGCGGCCAGCAGACGGTACGGGCCGATCCCCGACCACTCGGCGACCGGTCCGAGGTGGGGCCGGGCCAGCGCGGCCCGGGCGGCGGCCGACGCCTCGCGCCACGCGCCCGGCAGGCCGTCGAGCGCCGGGACCGGGGTGCCGATGCCGACGACCGGACCGGGCCCGCCGACCAGGCTCCCGGCCGCCCGGTGGGCGGGGGAGAGGTCGGCCTTCGTACGGATCCGGACCAGGGCGGCGAGGCGCGGGCCCGCCGGGCCGGGCACCGGAAGCAGGCACAGCGCGGCCGCGCCCGGGACCTTGCGCACGCCCGGCACGTCCCCGGTCCACGGGGCGACGCACAGCAGGGCGTACGGCCCCGAGTCGCCCAGCGCCGCACCCAGCGTGGCCAGCGCCGAGGAGCGGCCGTCGGCCGAGTCCGCGGTGAGCAGGGTCAGCAGGTGGGGCCCGAGGTCGGCGCGGGCGCGGGCCTCGTCCGCCAGCAGGTCGCCGATCCGGGCGCAGACCGCCATCGCCGCCTCCGGCACCGGTCCCGGGGAGCCCTCGGCGCCGGCGAGGAGCCAGACGTAACCGTGGACGACGCCGCGGTGGCGTACGGGAAGGCAGAGCCGGCCGCGCAGCACGCCCGCCGCCGGGTCGGCGGGGATGTGCACCGGGCCCTCGGCCGTGGCGATGCCGAACTTCTCGAACCAGGCGCGGACCTCGGCCGTCGAGCGGCGGGTCAGGATCGAGCGCGTACGGACCGGGTCCAGCGTCGTTTCGTCGAAACCGCTGCCGCTGTCGTGGGCGCCGAACGCGATCAGCCGGAAATCGCGGTCCTCCAGCGTCGCCGGGGCGCCGAGCAGCGCCGAGATCTCGTCGACCAGGTCCTGGTAATCGCCTTTCACGCTTCCCATTCTCGCATTCCTTCAGACATCTGTATGAGATACGGGACACGGATGCGTGACAGCTGTCGATGGCCGCACGCCCGGGCGATCCTTAGATTTCACGGTGGTCATCCGTGCCGTGACACTTTCCCCTGGTCGCGGCCCCCTTCAAGCCTTATCCGTGGAGGTGCCCCGTGCTGGGTCCCGTGATCCTCGCCGCCTCGCGCAGCGACAAGATGCGCCGTTTCGTGTCGGCGGCCCCGGGCACCAAACAGGTCGTCGGCCGGTTCATCGCCGGTGAGACCGTCGAGCAGGTCGTCCCGATCGTCCGCGACGCCGCCGACAAGGGCCTGGAAGTGACGCTCGACGTCGTGGGGGAGGACATCACCACGCCCGAGCAGGCGATGGCCGCCCGTGACGCGTACCTGGAGCTCGTCGAGCACCTCAAGGGGCTGGGACTCGGCGAGCGGGCCGAGATGTCCGTCAAGCTGTCGATGTTCGGCCAGGCGCTGGCGGGCGGGCACGAGCTGGCGCTCGCCAACGTCCGCCCGGTGGTCGAGGCCGCCGCCGCGATCGGCACCACGGTCACGCTCGACGCGGAGGACCACACCACCCTCGACTCGATGTTCGCCATCCACGAGGAGCTGCGGAAGGACTTCCCGCGGACCGGCTGCGTCATCCAGGCGTACCTCTTCCGCACCGAGGACGACGCGCGCCGCCTGGCCGCGGCCGGCAGCCGTGTCCGCATCGTCAAGGGCGCCTACAAGGAGCCCGCCTCCGTGGCGTACCAGGACAAGGCCGAGATCGACAAGGCGTACGTGCGAATCCTGAAGATCCTCATGGCGGGCGACGGCTACCCGATGATCGGGTCCCACGACCCGCGACTGATCGCCGTCAGCCAGGAGCTCGCCCGGCGCGCGGGGCGCAAACTGGATGAGTACGAGTTCCAGATGCTGTACGGGATCCGCAGCGAGGAGCACGTGCGGCTCGCGGCAGAGGGCCACCGGATGCGTGTGTACACCGCGTACGGCACCGACTGGTACGGCTACTTCATGCGACGCCTCGCGGAGAAGCCGGCCAACCTGCTCTTCTTCGTCCGCTCGATGATCACCAAGAACTGATGATCACCAAGAACTGACCCAGGCTGACCCAAGGGCCGAGCCCTTCCACCCCTCACCAAGGAGTCAAGGAACTCATGGACGCTGTGACCCAGGTCCCCGCCCCGGTCAACGAGCCGGTGCACACCTACGCCCCCGGTTCGCCCGAGCGGGCGCGTCTCGAAGCCAAGCTCAAGGAGCTTGCCGAGAACCCCGTCGACCTCCCGATGACGATCAACGGCGAGAAGCGGATGGGCGGCGGCGAGCGGTTCGACGTCGTGCAGCCGCACAACCACAAGGCCGTCCTCGGCACCGCCGCGCACGCCACGCAGCAGGACGCGCGGGACGCGATCGACGCCGCCCTGGCCGCCGCTCCCGCGTGGCGCGCGATGTCCTTCGACGACCGCGCGGCGATCATCCTGCGCGCCGCCGAGCTGCTGTCGGGCCCGTGGCGCGAGACGATGGCCGCCTCGACCATGCTCGGCCAGTCGAAGACCGTGCAGCAGGCCGAGATCGACACCCCGTGCGAGCTCGTCGACTTCTGGCGCTTCAACGTCAAGTACGCCCGCGACCTGCTCGCCGAGCAGCCGCCGGCGAACTCCCCGGGCGTGTGGAACCGGCTGGACCACCGTCCGCTGGAAGGTTTCGTCTACGCGATCACGCCCTTCAACTTCACCGCCATCGCGGGCAACCTGCCGACCGCTCCCGCCCTCATGGGCAACGTCGTGGTCTGGAAGCCCTCCCCGACGCAGACGCACGCAGCCGTGCTGCTGATGCAGCTGCTGGAGGAGGCCGGGCTGCCCAAGGGCGTCATCAACCTGGTCACCGGTGACGGCATCGAGGTCTCCGAGGTCGCCCTCAACCACCGCGACCTGGCCGGCATCCACTTCACCGGCTCCACCAAGACCTTCCAGTACCTGTGGAAGACGGTCGGCAACAACATCGAGAAGTACCGCACGTACCCGCGTCTCGTGGGCGAGACGGGCGGCAAGGACTTCGTCGTCGCGCACCCGAGCGCCGACCGCGCGGTCCTCAA
Source organism: Streptomyces sp. NPDC054887 (assembly GCF_053610585.1). Classification (NCBI taxonomy): domain Bacteria; kingdom Bacillati; phylum Actinomycetota; class Actinomycetes; order Kitasatosporales; family Streptomycetaceae; genus Streptomyces; species Streptomyces sp. NPDC054887. Next base: position 114,621 of record NZ_JBSGYQ010000003.1, read on the forward strand.
GACCGCGCTGACCCGGGGCTCCTTCGAGTTCCAGGGCCAGAAGTGCTCGGCGTCCTCGCGGGCGTACGTGCCGGCCTCCATCTGGAACGACGGCTTCAAGGAGGAGTTCGCGGCCGAGGTCGACGCCATCACCATGGGCGACGTCACCGACCTGTCGAACTTCATCGGCGCCGTCATCGACGAGCGTTCCTTCGCCAAGAACAAGGCCGCGATCGACCGCGCCGCCGCCGACCCGACCTGCACGATCGTCGCGGGCGGCACGTACGACGACTCGGTCGGCTACTTCGTCCGCCCGACGGTCATCGCGTGCACGGACCCGGCGAACGAGGTCTTCACGACCGAGTACTTCGGTCCGATCCTCGCGGTGCACGTCTACGAGGACGAGAAGTACGACGCCATGCTGGAGCAGATGGAGTCGGCCTCCGACTACGCGCTGACCGGCGCCGTCATCTCCCGCGACCGCGCGGCGGCGGCGTACACGATGGACAAACTGCGCTACGCCGCGGGCAACTTCTACATCAACGACAAGTCGACCGGCGCCGTCGTCGGCCAGCAGCCCTTCGGCGGCGGCCGCGCGTCCGGCACCAACGACAAGGCCGGCGCCCCGCAGAACCTCCAGCGCTGGACCCTGACCCGGGCCATCAAGGAGACGCTGGTCCCGCCGACCGACTACACCTACCCGCACCAGGGCTGACCGGCCCGGCGCGCGCCCCCTCGCGCGCCACGCGAACCCCGCCCCCGTCCCGGCCCCCACGCCGGACGGGGGCGGTCCCGTGAGCGGGCCTCAGATCTTGCGCCAGCGGGCCATGGCGAAGGAGAACAGGCCGAACATGGCCAGGCCGACGGCTATGAGCGCCAGCAGCCACGGGCCCGCCGGGGTGTCGGAGAAGGAGCGCAGGGTGTCGTCGATGCCCTTGGCCCTGTCGGGCTCGTAGTCGACGGCCGCCTTGACCGCGAAGCAGCCGAGCACGGCGAAGACCGCGCCACGCGCGATGCCGCCGGCCACGCCGGTGGTGTCGACGGCCCGCCGGGTGCGGCCCCGCAGCGCCTGTGCCTTCAGGTGCTTGTGGTACTTGCGCAGGGCCGCCCGGCCCGCGATCCACACGCCGGTGACCGCGATGGCCAGGCCGCCGATCCCCACGAGCCACTGCCCGGCCGGGAGTTCGAGGGCGCGGGCCGTCACGTCCTCCGACTGCTGGTCGCTCGATCCGCTGCCGCTGCCGCCCTCGCCCGCCGCGAACGACAGCACGCTGTACGCCACGAAGCCGTAGAACAGGCCGCGGGCCAGGGACATCAGGCGCTTGCGGGCCTTGTGGCCGTCGGAACCGGCCGCGCCGAAGCAGGCTTCCGACAGCCGCCACAGCGCCATGCCCACCAGGGCGATGCCCAGCGCCCACAGCAGGAGCGAGCCCAGCGGCTGCGCCGCCACCTCCGCCAGCGCGCCGCCCCGGTCCGCCTCCCGCTCGCCGTCGCCCAGCGCGATGCGCAGGGCCAGCACGCCGACCAGCAGGTAGAGCACCCCGCGCGCCACGAATCCCCAGCGCGCGGCCGCCTCCATGGCCGAACTGTCCGAAGCCCTGCGCGCGGTGATCCTGCCGCGGCGGGTCAGTGCCCAAGCTCCCATGTCTCGCCTCCTTCGTCGCAGTCCATGTGCCCCGAAGCGGGCGCGGAAACCTGCGGGCCGCGCCGGGCGGGGCCGGCGCGGCCCTGACGGCGCGCACGTGGACTGACCGATTCCGGCCGCCGCCCCGCCCTCTTGGGCGGCGGCCCTGCGAGAGTGCCCGCATGAATGCTGTGCGCACCGCCCACACCGCCGACCTCGAACCCGCCGCGCTCGACGAGATCCGCGCCCTCCTGGACGCCGCCTTCGACGGCGAGTTCGACGAGGACGACTGGGACCACACCGTCGGCGGCGTGCACGCCGTCGTCCGCGACGAGCGCGGCCTCGCCGCCCACGGCAGCGTCGTGCAGCGCCGCGTCCTGCACGGCGGCAGGTCGCTGCGCGTGGGGTACGTCGAAGGGGTGGCCGTACGGGCGGACCGCCGCAGGCAGGGGCTGGGGAACCGGGTGATGGAGGCGCTGGAGCGGGTGATCGACCGCGCGTACGTGCTCGGCGCGCTGTCGGCGTCCGACGACGGGGCGGCGCTCTACGCCGCACGCGGGTGGACGGTGTGGCCGGGGCGGATCGCGGCGCTGGGTCCGGACGGCGCCGTGCCGCTGCCGGACGAGGAGGGCTCGACGTACCTGCGGGCCGTGACCGGGCTCCCCGACGCGGCCGAGACCCTGCTGTTCGACTGGCGGGGCGGCGACCTCCTCTGAGCGCACGCCCTCGGGGGCGCGGGCCGTGCCGGCGCGGGGGCCTGCCCGGTACCCGGTGACGTACGTGCCCGTCACCCCCCTGACGTACCCGGCCCGGCACCGGCGACGTACGCGTCCGGCACCCCGTGACGCAAAAGAAACGTGCACGTACCTAGCGGTAACAAACAGCGGCGTGCCAGATTTCCGCATGCCACCGGCCGGCGGCTTCCCTCACTGATACGCCCTAGCGGCTTAGCGCAGGAGTTCCGCCGTGTCCGGATTCCGCTCCACGAATACGCCCAGACCCACCCGCGGCCGTCACCGCGCCCGGCGCCTCGCCGCTGCCGCGCTCGCCCTCCCCCTGGCGTTCGGCGCCGTACTGACGGCCGGGGCCGCTCCCTCGGCCGCGAGCCCCGGCGCCGGCCCGACCGCGATCGTCTCGATGGGCGACAGCTACATCTCGGGCGAGGCGGGCCGCTGGCGCGGCAACAGCCTCACCAACAGCGGCAGCCGCGACGGCACCGACCGCGCGTGGACGGGCAGCGGCTACGACCCGGCCCTCGTGTACGGTCCGACGGCCGCGAACGGCTGCCACCGGTCCGACTCGGCCGAGGTGCGCAGCGCCACCGGCACCACCCAGGCGCTGATCAACATCGCCTGCTCGGGGGCCACCACCCAGAACGTCTTCCGCGCCGCGAACGGCGGAGTCCCGTACAAGGGCGAGGCCCCGCAGGCCGACCAGCTCGCGGGCATCGCCGCGGCGAACGACGTGAAGGTCGTCGCGCTGTCGGTCGGCGGCAACGACCTCGGCTTCGCCGACATCATCACCACCTGCGCCGCGGACTACATGGTCTGGTACTCCTACTGCCACGACGACCAGCAGGCCGTCGTGGACTCGAAGATCGACCGGGCGATGGCCGGCGTGGGCAAGGCCGTCGACGAGATCCGCGCGGTGATGTCCGCCCAGGGATACGCCGCTTCGGCCTACCGGATCGTCCTCCAGTCGTACCCCTCGCCTATCCCCAGGGCCGCCGAGAACCGCTACGCGGAGAGCGGCTGGAGCCGGGTCTCCACCGGGGGATGCCCGTTCTGGAACAAGGACTCCGACTGGGCGCGCGACTCGCTCGTGCCGCAGATCGCGAACCGTCTCAAGGGTGTGGCCGCCGCCAAGGGCGCGCAGTTCCTGGACCTGCGCGACCTGCTCCAGGGGCGTGAGGTGTGCGCCAGGCAGAGCAGGCTGGTGAGCGCCTCCCAGCCGGCGTCCGCCGCCGCCAGCGAGTGGGCGCGCTGGATCGACAGCGACTCCACGCAGGGGCCGGTGCAGGAGTCCATGCACCCCAACCACTACGGCCAGCTCGCCCAGGGCCGCTGTCTGGCCCTGATCCACGCGGCGACGGGCAGCTCCTACACCTGCCGCAACACGGCGGGGGCGGACGCTTCGAGGATGTACCTCACGGCCTCCTGACCACGTGACGGCCGCGCCTCCCGGGGGGCGCGGCCATGATCGCGTCTCAGATAGTAGGAAGTCCGAGTAATTGTGGAGACAGGCGCTCCGGCCTCGCTTAGCTTGGTGGGAGCCGAACGTCTCGCTCCATCAGCGAACGGCGGTCGCGAGCCCGTGCCCCATGCAGGTAACCCCTGCGGCACCTGCTCCCCGCCCCTTCCGGCGCCCTGAAATCATTCTGATCTCAAGGAGTCGATCACCATGGCCGAGACCGCCCGCCGCGTCCGCCACACCCCCCGTTCCAACGACACCGACCGCGAGCAGGCGGCCGCCGCCCTCCAGCGGGCGCTGGACCGCCGCGACAACGGCGGCGCCACCGGCCACTGAGCCGCCGGCGGCGCCCGCCGCGCCCGGCTAACGGCCGCGCCGGATCTCGAAGTGGTCGACGCGCTCGCCCGATTCGGCGAGCGCGGAGACCTTCAGCCTCGGCCGGGCGCCGGTCTCGGCCTCCACGGCGAGGAACGAGAAACCGGTGTAGCGGACCCGCGACCACTCGACGGTGTCCGGGTCGGGCAGCCGCGCCTTCGTCCAGTGGAAGCTGACGATGTGGTCGTGGTCGTGGACGTTGCCCTCGTAGCTGTCCTTCACGCCCGGCCCGAACCCGTACAGGTCCTTGCCCGCACCGCCGGCGGTGACGTACACGATCCCGTCCCGCGTCGGGTCGGTCGAGGCGCCGACCGGTACGGGCTTGCCGACCTCGCCGCCCCGGATGGCGTCGGTCCGCTCGTACACGTGGTTGTGCCCGTTGATCACCAGGTCGACCTGGTGCCTGGTGAAGAGCGCCAGCCACGCGTCGCGGACGCCGCCGTCGGAGCCGTGCGTCGACGTCGAGTACGCGCAGTGGTGGAAGAAGACGACGACGAAGTCGATGTCGTCGTGGCGCCGCAGCTCGCCGAGCCGCTTGTCGAGCCAGGCGGTCTGCGCCCCGTCGCTGTAGCCCCGGTTGGCGGGTATCTCGTACGACACGTCGTTCGCGTCCAGCGCCACGACGCCGACGTTGCCGTACGTGAAGGAGTAGACGCCGGGGGCGTTCGCCGCGTCGGGCCCGTTGTCCGGCAGCGACCAGCGGGCGGACTGGCCGCCGTAGCCGTTGGGGGAGTACCAGGCCTCCATGTCGTGGTTGCCGGTGGTCACCATCCACGGCACCCGGGAGGCCACGCTCTCCGTCTGCGCGAGGAACTGGTCCCACACGCGCGCGTCGTAGGTGTCCGACTCCCGGCCGCGCCCGCTGCTGTCCGCGTAGCAGATGTCGCCGGCGTGCAGGTGGAACGACGGGTTCTGGCCGAGGATCAACTGGTCGTTGGCGAGCGCGTCGTAGCTGACGCCCTGGTCGCCGAAGGCCGTGAAGACGAAGCTCTCCGGTCGCGCGGGCGCGGTGCGGAACGAGCCGATCGACGAAAGGCCCGCCGGGTGCGAGGCGTCGGCCGGGTCGAACCCGTCGTGCCCCACCCCGTAGTAGTACGTCGTCCCCGGCTTCAGCCCGTCCAGCCCCACGTGCAGGTAGAACTGGTCGACCGCGGGGAGCTTGCGGGACAGCGACGGCGTGTGCAGGGCGCGGACCTCGGCCTCGATCTTCCGGCTCAGCTCCCACGGCCGCAGACCCACGCGTACGAACGGGCGCCTGACCGCGAAGGGGACCTGCCACGAGATCCGCATCTGCGTCTTCGGGTCGGCGCCGAAGGCGAGATGGCGGCCGAACGGCGCGACGAGCGACCCGTCGACGCGTGCGGCGGCCGAGGCAGGAAGCAGGGTGGGGGCTGCGGCGGAGTACGCCGGCTGCGCGCCGCCGAGCAGGGCGGCGCCGCCCACGGTGGCGGCGGACGAGGCGATGACCCGTCGGCGGGAGAGTCTCGTCCGCAGGTACGCGTGCTGCTCCGGCATGCTCATGCCGCGCGCGATCTGCTCGGGGATACCGGTGCGGGGGGTGTCGGCCATGGAAACGAACTTCCCAGTAACCGCCAACTCCGGCCAGTACTGCGGGTGAACAGAAGCTGTCGGGAAGGTGCGTCCGAATGGCGGACGCCCGGTGTCAGAGGCTGGGACGCGGGAGTAGGGTGCCGACATGTCTCGCAGCATCAATCTCGCAGTGGTCCCCGGTGACGGCATCGGCCAGGAGGTCGTGGCCCAGGGGCTCAAGGTCCTCAACGCCGTCCTCCCGCAGGATGTGAAGCTGCAGACCAAGGAGTACGACCTCGGCGCGCAGCGCTGGCACCGCACCGGAGAGACCCTCCCGGACGCGGAGCTCGACTCCCTCAAGCAGCACGACGCCATCCTGCTCGGCGCGATCGGCGACCCGTCCGTGCCGTCCGGCGTCCTGGAGCGCGGGCTGCTGCTCAAGCTGCGGTTCGCCTTCGACCACTACATCAACCTGCGCCCGTCGAAGCTGTTCCCCAACACCGCCACGCCGCTGGCCGGCCGTCCCGACATCGACTTCGTCGTCGTGCGCGAGGGCACCGAAGGCCCGTACACCGGCAACGGCGGCTCCATCCGCACCGGCACGGAGCACGAGGTCGCGACCGAGGTCAGCCTCAACACGGCGTACGGCGTCGAGCGCGTCGTCCGTGACGCGTACGAGCGCGCCAACGCCCGCCCGCGCAAGAAGCTGACGCTGGTCCACAAGAACAACGTCCTCGTGTACGCCGGCCACATGTGGAAGAACATCTTCGACAAGGTCGGCCAGGAGTACCCCGAGGTCACCACCGACTACCTGCACGTCGACGCCGCGACGATCTTCTTCGTCACGCAGCCGGAGCGCTTCGACGTCATCGTCACCGACAACCTCTTCGGCGACATCCTCACCGACCTCGCCGCGGCCGTGACCGGCGGCATCGGCCTGGCGGCCTCCGGCAACATCAACCCGACGGGCGCCTTCCCGTCGATGTTCGAGCCCGTGCACGGCTCCGCGCCCGACATCGCGGGTCAGGGCAAGGCCGACCCGACGGCCACGATCCTCTCCGTCGCCCTCCTCCTGCGCCACCTCGGCTTCGAGACCGAGGCCGGGCGCATCGAGGCGGCCGTCTCCGCCGACCTCGCGGAGCGCGACGGCAGCACGGTCCGTACGACGGACGAGATCGGCGACGCGCTCGCGGTACGCGTAGCGGGCTGACCCGACGGACTCCTCCCACAGCCGCCGGGTCGCAGACACCCGGCGGCTGTGCTTTGCCGCGGCCGGGTGGGACCATCAACCACGGGCCGCATCACACGCCGTTTCATGCACGCGCTCCCACGGGCGATAATCGAACGTGGGGCCGCGGTATGAGGGGAAGCTCGGACGTCCTACTAGGCGTGAGCGCGGTCCACCACACACAAACGGTGAAGGACACGCACTCATGACGACGCCCACGATCGAGCTCAAGCCCTCCTCGCACCCGCTGTCCGACGCGGAGCGCGAGGCGATCCTGGCCAACCCCGGATTCGGCCGCCACTTCACCGACCACATGGTGACGATCAGGTGGACCGAGGGCCGTGGCTGGCACGACGCGCAGCTCGTGCCGTACGCGCCGCTGTCCATCGACCCGGCCAACATGACCCTGCACTACGCGCAGGAGATCTTCGAGGGCCTGAAGGCGTACCGCCGCCCCGACGGCTCGGTGGCCACCTTCCGCCCCGACGCCAACGCCAGGCGCTTCCAGACCTCGGCGCGCCGGCTGGCGATGCCCGAGCTGCCGGTCGAGACCTTCATCGCGGCGTGCGACGCGCTGGTCCAGCAGGACAAGGCGTGGGTTCCGCCGCACGGTGGCGAGGAGTCCCTCTACCTGCGCCCGTTCATGATCGCCAACGAGGTCGGGCTCGGCGTGCGGCCGGCCAACGAGTACCTCTTCATCGTCATCGCGTCGCCCGCCGGCGCGTACTTCCCCGGCGGCGTGCAGCCGGTCTCGGTCTGGCTGTCGGAGAACTACGTGCGCGCCGTCCCCGGCGGCATGGGCTTCGCCAAGACCGGCGGCAACTACGCGGCCTCGCTGCTCGCCTTCGCCGAGGCGGCGGAGAAGGGCTGCGACCAGGTGGTCTGGCTCGACGCGCTGGAGCACAAGTGGGTCGAGGAGATGGGCGGCATGAACCTGTACTTCGTGTACGGCGACAAGATCGTCACCCCGGCCCTCACCGGCTCCCTCCTCGCCGGCATCACGCGTGACTCGCTGCTCCAGCTCGCCCGCGACCTCGGTTACGAGGCGGAGGAGGGCCGGATCTCCACGGAGGCGTGGCGGCGCGACACGGAGAACGGCACGCTCACCGAGGTCTTCGCCTGCGGCACCGCCGCGGTGATCACCCCCGTCGGTTCGGTGAAGTCCGAGGGCGCCGAGTGGGTCCAGGGCGACGGGCAGCCGGGCAAGGTCACGATGGAGCTGCGCAAGCGGCTCCTCGCCATCCAGACCGGCACCGCCGAAGACGTCCACGGCTGGACCCACGAACTGGGCTGATCCCGTCCGCCACGCACACGGGGCCGCGCCCGGCACCTTCGCCGGGCGCGGCCTCGTGCGTCAGCGTGCCGGACGGGCCGGATCCGGTGAAGGCCGGCGGACCAGCAGGTCACCCCAGGACCGGTTCCGCCACCGCTGCCTCCAGCGCCGGTGCCCACGCCAGCAGCCGCTCGTCCGCGCCCCGGCCGCCGACCAGTTGCAGGCCCATCGGCAGGCGGCCCGTACGGCGCGTTCGTACGCACAGTGACGGCAGCCCCGCGTGGCTCCAGGGCAGGCACATGACCGAGCTGCCGGTGGTGGCGAGGCCGCGCGGCGCCGGGCCGGTCGCGGCCGGGGTGACCCACAGGTCGACGCCGTGAGCGCTCGCCGCCGACGCGATGCGGTCCCGGAAGGCCTCGCGCTCCCGCACCGCCCGCCCGTACTCCTGCGCCGTGACCGCCTGCCCCTCGCGGATGGCCCTCACCGTCTCGGGGCGGTACAGGGCGCCGTATTCCGCGAACCACCCGGCGTGGGTCCGGGCGACCTCGTAGCGGTTCATCGTGAACAGCTGGGCGCGGATCCGCTCGAAGTCGTCCATGACGGGCACCCGGCGGACGTCGAAACCCGCCGCGCGCAGCAGGCCGACGTGCGCGTCGAACGCGTCGAGCGCCTCGGCGCCGGCGCACCGCAGGTAGGGTCCCGCCGGGATGCCGAGCACCGGCAGGCCGTCGCCCGGGGCGACCGGCCGCCAGTCGTCGCACACCGCCGCGGCGGCCAGGGCGACCCCGGCGACGTCGGCGGCGTACACGCCCAGCGTGTCGAAGGACGGGGCGTTGGCGATCACACCGTCCATGGGGATGCGTCCGTACGTCGGCTTGAAGCCGGTCACCCCGCAGTAGGCGGCCGGGCGGATCATCGAGCCCACCGTCTGGGTGCCTATCGCCAGCGGCACCGCACCCGCGGCGACGGCCGCCGCCGAACCGCTGCTGGAACCGCCCGGCGTGTGCTCGGGGTCATGCGGATTGCGGGTCGGCCCGGGGGCCAGGACGGCGAACTCGGCGGTCACCGTCTTGCCCGCGACCAGGGCCCCGGCGTCCTTCAACCGGCGTACGACTGTGGCCTCTTCGCCCGCGAGCGCTTCGGCCGGCAGCGCGGAACCGGCCCGCGTGTCCAGCCCCGCGGCGTGCACGATGTCCTTGACGCCGACCGGGACCCCGTACAGCGGCGGCCGTGCGGCGGCGTGGGGCCATCGGGCAGCGGCGGCCGACGCCTCCGCCGCCAGCCTCCCCTCCCGGTCCGGCTCGGGTACGAACGCGCCGATGCGCGCGTCCAGTCGGTCGATCCGGCCCGTCAGGGTGGCGGCGTCGCGCCCGTGGCTGTCCATGCGCAGCAGGTTAGGCGCGCGAGGCCGGCGCCGGGAGCGGACCGGGCGCCCCGCTCCCGCTCCCGGCCTCATGCGTACGGCCGCCCTAGGCGGGTGCGGGGGTCTCCGGCTCGGCCGGGGTTCCGGGCGCCGGGTCCGTCGCGGCGGGTACCGCCGGGCGGGAGCCCGCCGTCAGGGCCGCGTACGCCACGCCGCCGACCAGGCCGGAGAGGACGAAGCTGCAGTCGACGCCGCCGGTCAGGGCCAGCAGCGGGCCTTCGTACACCGTCGTGGAGACCGCGGCGAGGCCGACCGCCGCGCCCAGCGCCCAGGACACGGTGGCCTGGACGTTCCAGCCCGAGCGGTACCAGTAGACGCCGCCCTTGGCACGGCGGTTGAAGACCTGGAGGGCGTCCGCGTCGTACTCCCCGCCGCAGCGCACGTACCCGATCAGGGAGATGACGGCCCAGGGCGTACCGACGGCCGTCAGGAGCAGCACGAACGACGTCATCGCGGACTGCACCGACCAGGCGAAGGAGCCGACGAACACGAAGGCGGTGGCGACGGCGGCGGCGATCACGGTCGCCCGGGTGCGGGTCGCCCGCGGCACGATCGCGTCCAGGTCCAGGCCCATCGAGTACAGCATCAGGCCGGCGTTGCCGACGGAGCCGGCCGAGGCCGCCAGGAGCAGCGGCACCAGGTACCAGACGGGCGCCGCCTCGACCAGCGGTCCGGCGTAGTCGAGGCCCGCGCGGGCGGCGAGGGCGGTGTACGTACCGAACAGCTGCGGCACGAGCAGGCCGAGCAGCAGACCCAGACAGGTCGCCCGGAGCACCGAGCGGGAGCTGTGGCGGCGCGGCGAGACGTAGCGCGTGTAGTCGCCGAGCAGCGTGATGAAGGCGACCGGGCCGCTCAGTCCGGCGGCGACGGCCGCGAGCAGCCAGGTCGGCCAGAACGAGCCGAGCAGGTACGGGGTGTCCGGGGGCGCGGCGGTGGTGAAGTCCCCCGCGTACGCGTAGACGCCGGCCAGCAGCAGGACGACCATGCCGACCGACAGCACCTTGCTGAGCCGCAGCAGCAGCTTGTAGCCGTACACCGCCGCCACGACCGTGGCGGCCGCGAGCACGCCGTACATGAGGGCGCGCGAGGCCCCGCCGTCCGGCAGGCCGGTGAGCCGGGAGAGGGTCCCGACCATCACGTCGCCGCCGATCCAGAGCGTGAGCGCCGTATAACCGAGCGAGAGCAGCAGGCCGACGACCGACCCGACGAGCCGGCCGCGTACGCCGAACTGGGCTCCGCTGGAGGTGGAGAGGTTGGTGGCCGTGCGAAGGGAGATGAGGGCGAGCGGTGCCGTGACCGCGATGCCGGCCAGGGTGCCGACGACGATCGACGTCACGGAGGGCCACAGGCCCAGGCCGAAGGAGGGCGGCAGCCATCCGAAGACGATGACGCCGAGGCAGAGGTTCGAGCCGAGAAGGATGGAGACGAGGTCGCGCGGCCCGCTGGTGCGTTCCTCTTCGGGGATCGTGTCGACTCCGCGCTGTTCTATCGGCATGGCTGGGTCCTCCCGGTCCGCCGGACAACAAAGTTTTGAGTGCTGTTCAATGTGACTTGCCTCAAGGTGGCGCGTCAATGTTTCCCGCGCATTAATCTCGTGGTTAGAGTGAAGTTCAAAACTTTGGGAGGTGTGGCGGCGTGCGACTGACCCCGACGGAACGCGACCGGCTGCTGCTGTTCGGAGCCGCCGAACTGGCGCGTGCGCGCCGGGCGCGCGGGCTGCGGCTCAACGTGCCGGAGGCGACCGCGCTCATCGCGGACACGGTCTGCGAGGCGGCCCGCGACGGGCGGCGGCTCGCCGAGGCGATCGAGGCGGCCCGCTCCGTGCTCGGCCCCGACGACGTGCTGCCGGGTGTGGCCGATGTGGTGACCGAGGTGCATGTGGAGGCCGTGTTCGACGACGGCTCACGGCTCGCCGTCGTGTCGTCCCCGATCGGCGGCGCCACCCTGGGCGACGACGCCCCCGGCGCGGTGCTGCCCGGCCCGGCGGACGCGGAACCCGAGCCGTCGGTGCGGCTGACCGTGCGCAACACGGCGAGCGTCCCGGTGAGCGTCACCTCCCACTTCCACTTCTTCGAGGCGAACCCCCGCCTCGACTTCGACCGCTCGGCGGCGTACGGCATGCGGCTGTGCGTACCGGCCGGGTCGTCCGTCCGCTTCGACGCGGGCGGCGAGGCCGAGATCGGCCTGGTCCCGATCGGCGGCGACCGGGTCGCGATCGGTTTCGCGGGCCTGGTCGACGGCCCGCTGGACGCGCCCGGCGCGAAGGAAGAGGCCCTGCGCAGGGCCGTGGCCTGCGGCTACCTGGGAGCGCGGGCCGAAGGAGGAGCTGAGGCATGAGCATCGATCCGCACGAGTACGCCGCCGTGCACGGCCCCCGCGCGGGGGACCGGGTCAGGCTGGGCGACTCCGGGCTGACCGTGCGCGTCGAGTCCGACGCGCAGAAGCCGGGCGACGAGTTCCTGGCCGGCTTCGGCAAGACCGCCCGCGACGGGCTGCACCTCAAGGCCGCCGCCGTACGCGAGACCTGCGACGTCGTCATCAGCAACGTGCTGGTCATCGACGTGGCGCAGGGCATCCGCAAGGTGTCGATCGGCATCAGGGAAGGCCGCATCCACGCCGTCGGACGGGCCGGCAACCCGGACACCCTCGACGGCGTGGACGTCGTCGTGGGCACCGGTACCTCGATCGTCTCCGGCGAGGGCCTCATCGCCACGGCGGGCTCCGTCGACACGCACGTCCACCTGCTGTCGCCGCGCATCATGGAGGCGTCGCTCGCCTCCGGCGTAACGACGATCATCGGCCAGGAGTTCGGCCCGGTCTGGGGCGTCGGCGTCAACTCGCCCTGGGCCCTGCGCCACGCCTTCGGCGCCTTCGACGCCTGGCCCGTCAACATCGGCTTCCTCGCGCGCGGGTCCTCCTCCGACGGCGCGCCGCTCGTCGAGGCGCTCGCGGAGGGCGGCGCGTCCGGCTTCAAGGTGCACGAGGACATGGGCGCGCACACCCGCGCCCTGGACACCGCGCTGCGCGTCGCCGAGGAGCACGACGTACAGGTCGCCCTGCACAGCGACGGCCTGAACGAGTGCCTGTCCGTCGAGGACACGCTGTCCGTGCTCGAAGGCCGTACGATCCACGCCTTCCACATCGAGGGCTGCGGCGGCGGGCACGTCCCCAACGTCCTGAAGATGGCGGGCGTGCGCAACGTCATCGGCTCGTCCACCAACCCCACCCTCCCCTTCGGGCGGGACGCGGTCGCCGAGCACTACGGGATGATCGTCTCCGTCCACGACCTGAAGACCGACCTGCCCGGCGACGCGGCCATGGCCCGCGACCGGATCCGCGCCGGGACGATGGGCGCCGAGGACGTGCTGCACGACCTGGGCGCGATCGGCATCACCTCGTCGGACGCGCAGGGGATGGGGCGCGCGGGCGAGACCGTGCGCCGTACGTTCCAGATGGCCGGCAAGATGAAGGCCGAGCTGGGTCCCATGGAGGGCGACGGCCCGGACGACGACAACGCCCGCGTCCTGCGCTACATGGCCAAGCTGACCATCAACCCGGCCATCGCGCACGGCCTCGCCCACGAGATCGGGTCGATCGAGGTCGGCAAGATGGCCGACATCGTGCTGTGGCGGCCCCAGTACTTCGGCGCGAAGCCGCAGATGGTCCTGAAGTCGGGCTTCCCGGCGTACGGCGTCACGGGCGACCCCAACGCGGCGACCGACACCTGCGAGCCGCTCGTCCTCGGCCCGCTCTTCGGGGCGTACGGCGCGACGCCCGCCGACATCTCGGTGGCCTTCGTCGCCCGGGCCGCGCTCGACCGGGGCAACGACCTCATGCCGACGCGCCGGCGCCGCGTCGCCGTACGCGGCACGCGCGGCATCGGCCCCGCCGACCTGCGCCTGAACTCCCGTATCGGGCAGGTGGGGGTGGACGGACACAGCGGGCTCGTCACGCTCGACGGCGACCCGCTCCGCTCCGAACCCGCCGACTCGGTCTCCCTCAACCGTCTCTACTTCCTCTGACCCGGTAAGGACCCCCCATGACGTACCGCATGCCCGCCGAATGGGCCCCGCACGAGCGCACCTGGATGGCCTGGCCCGGCCCCAACGTCACCTTCTCCGACGAGCAGGAGCTCGCCGCCTCCCGCGCCGCGTGGGCGGGCGTCGCCCGCGCCGTACGCGCCTACGAGCCGGTCACCGTGGTCTGCGGCCCCGGCCAGTCGGACGGCGCCCGCGAGCTGCTCGGCCCGGACATCGAACTGGTGGAGCGGGAGCTCGACGACGCCTGGATGCGCGACATCGGCCCGACCTTCGTCAAGGACGACGAGACCGGTGAACTGGCCGCAGTGGACTGGGTGTTCAACGGCTGGGGAGCCCAGGACTGGGCGACCTGGGAGCACGACTCGAAGATCGCCGCCGTGGTCGCCGATCTCACGGGGGTGCCCACCCTCAGCTCCCCGCTCGTCAACGAGGGCGGCGGCATCCACGTCGACGGCGAAGGCACGGTCCTGCTCACCGAGACCGTCCAGCTCGGCCCCGAGCGCAACCCCGGGTGGACGCGCGAGCAGGTCGAGGCGGAGATCCACGCCAAGCTCGGCACGACCAAGGCGATCTGGCTGCCGCGCGGCCTGACCACCGACTACCCGCCGCACGGCTACGGCACCCTCGGCCACGTCGACATCGTCGCCGCGTTCGCCGCGCCCGGTGTCGTCCTGGTCCACACCCAGCCGGACCCGTCGCACCCCGACCACGAGCCGTGCAAGGCGAACGTCGAGCTGCTGCGCGCGCAGACGGACGCCAAGGGCCGCCCGCTCGAGGTCGTCGAGGTGCCCGCCCCCACCAGGGTGAAGGTCGACGGCGACTGGGTGGACTACTCGTACATCAACCACTACCTCTGCAACGGCGGCGTCGTCCTGTGCGCCTTCGACGACCCGCGCGACGAGGAGGCGGCCGAGATCTTCCGCGGCCTCTTCCCCGACCGTACGGTCACGCTCGTCGACGCCCGCGAGATCTTCGCGGGCGGCGGCGGCATCCACTGCATCACCCAGCAGCAGCCCGCGGCACGGGGCTGATCGGGTAAAACATACGAGTGAATGTGAACGCCTCATGACCCGGTCCGGTGCCGATTCCGGGGCCGCCAAGCCGCCGTCCCGCCGTCGCAACTCCGCGCCGCCGCGCGAGACGATGCTCGCCGCCGCCATGGCGAGCATCGCCGAGCACGGTCTGGAGCGGCTGACCATGGCCGGACTCGGTCGTGAGGTCGGAATGAGCAGCGGCCACCTGCTCTACTACTTCCGCAGCAAGGACGAGCTGCTCCTCCAGACGCTCGAATGGAGCGAGGAGCAGCTCGGCATGGACCGCAGGGCCGCGCTCGCCCGTCAGGTCCCGGTCCGCGAGCGCCTCGACGCGTACGTCGACCTGTACGTGCCGTCGGGGCCCCGCGATCCGCACTGGGCGCTGTGGCTCGAACTGTGGAACCGTTCGCACGCCGTCGACGAGGAGGCCAGGGCCCGGCTCCTGGACATCGAACTGTCCTGGCACCGCGACCTGGTCGCGCTCCTCGTCGAGGGCGCCTCGCGCGCCGAACTGCGCACGGTGGTCGACGCCGACCGCTTCGCGACCCGGATACGGGCGCTGCTGGACGGGTTCAGCACGCACGTGGCGATGGGCCTGCCCGGCTCGGAACGCTCCCAGGTGCTGGCCCAGATCGGTGAGTTCCTCGACGAGACGCTGCACTGAGCGGAGCGCGGGGACACGGACGGGGGCGCCCGCATGATGAGACGGGGATACCACGCCGGGGCAGACGTGCCAGACTGCCCTCGTGTTCTCGTTCGCCGTGATTATGGGCAACAGGCGCGCCGGTCCCCAGTGACCGCTCCCGTACGACCACGTACGGCGCGGCCACCGTGCCCCAGACCCGCGCGCAGACCTCTCGCACCCGCGAGAGGTTTTTTCGTTTCCCGGCCCCATCACGGCCGGGACGAGGCGCGCGCGATGATGGGGGCAAGTGGAGCCAGTCCTTCCACTCGACAGGAGTCCAGACAGCCATGACCACTTCAGGCCCCGACGACAGCTTTCACGTCTTCGACACCACGCTGCGCGACGGCGCCCAGCGCGAGGGCATCAACCTGACGGTCGCCGACAAGCTGACCATCGCCCGGCACCTGGACGACTTCGGCGTGGGCTTCATCGAGGGCGGCTGGCCCGGCGCGAACCCGCGCGACACCGAGTTCTTCGCCCGCGCGAAGGCCGACATCACCTTCAAGAACGCGCAGCTCGTGGCCTTCGGCGCCACCCGCCGCCCCGGTGCGAGGGCCGAGGACGACCCGCAGGTCGCCGCCCTCCTGGACTCCGGCGCCCCGGTCGTCACCCTGGTCGCCAAGTCCCACGACCGCCACGTGGAACTCGCCCTGCGCACGACGCTCGACGAGAACGTCGAGATGGTCCGCGACACCGTCTCCCACCTCCGCGCCCAGGGCCGCCGCGTCTTCGTCGACTGCGAGCACTTCTTCGACGGCTACCGCGCCAACCCCGAGTACGCGAAGTCGGTCGTACGGGCGGCCTCGGAGGCCGGAGCCGACGTCGTCATCCTCTGCGACACCAACGGCGGCATGCTGCCCGCCCAGATCCAGGCCGTCGTCGCCACCGTCCTCGCGGACACCGGCGCGCGCCTGGGCATCCACGCGCAGGACGACACGGGCTGCGCGGTCGCCAACACCCTCGCCGCCGTCGACGCGGGCGCCACCCACGTCCAGTGCACCGCCAACGGCTACGGCGAGCGCGTCGGCAACGCCAACCTCTTCCCGGTGGTCGCCGCCCTCGAGCTGAAGTACGGCAAGCAGGTGCTCCCCCCGGGCGCGCTCGCCGAGATGACCCGCATCTCGCACGCCATCGCGGAGGTCGTCAACCTGACGCCCTCCACGCACCAGCCGTACGTCGGCGTCTCCGCCTTCGCGCACAAGGCCGGCCTGCACGCCTCCGCGATCAAGGTCGACCCGGACCTCTACCAGCACATCGACCCCGGTCTCGTCGGCAACCACATCCGGATGCTCGTCTCCGACATGGCCGGCCGCGCCTCCATCGAGCTCAAGGGCAAGGAACTCGGCGTCGACCTCGGCGACGACCGCGAGCTCGTCGGCCGCGTCGTCGCCCGCGTCAAGGAGCGCGAGCTCAAGGGCTACACGTACGAGGCGGCCGACGCCTCCTTCGAGCTGCTCCTGCGCGAGGAGGCCGAGGGGCGCGCCCTCAGCTTCTTCCGCACGGAGTCCTGGCGGGCCATCGTCGAGGACCGCCCCGACGGCACCCACGCCAACGAGGCCACGGTGAAGCTGTGGGCCAAGGGCGAGCGGATCGTCGCCACGGCGGAGGGCAACGGCCCGGTCAACGCCCTGGACCGCGCGCTGCGCGTCGGCCTGGAGCGGATCTACCCGCAGCTCGCCAAGCTGGAGCTGATCGACTACAAGGTCCGCATCCTGGAGGGCACCCACGGCACCGAGTCCACCACCCGCGTGCTGATCACCACCGGCGACGGCGCGGGGGACTGGTCCACGGTCGGCGTGGGGGAGAACGTGATCGCGGCCTCCTGGCAGGCGCTGGAGGACGCGTACACGTACGGCCTGCTGAAGGCGGGCGTCGACCCCGCGGAGTAGGGGCCGGCGCACGGGCGGCCCGTGGCGTCCCGCGAGGGGCGCCCACCGGTCCGCCGTGCGCTCAGGCACGCATGCGTCTGTCCTAAATTGCACCCATTCGGGTAGCTTTTAGGTATGAGGGCACGACTGTTCTCCACCCTGTCAGGGCTGCTGCTCTCCGTGGCGGCCGCCGTACTCGCCGTGGCGCCCGGCGCGCAGGCCGCCACGGGGCTCGACGCGGCGGCGGACGCGCTGCGCCAGGGGCCGGTCTACGTCGATCCGCGCGCCGCCGGCCAGCTTCCGCCGCGCGAGGCGGACGCGCTGGAGGAGAAGATCCTCGACGCGGACAAGCCCGTCTTCGTCGCCGTGCTGCCGCAGGGCGCGCAGTTCCCGCAGGACGGACTCCTCGCCGACCTGCGGACCAAGACCGGGATCACCGGTGTGTACGCCGTCCGGCTCGGCGACGGCTTCAGCGCGGGCGCCGACCCGGCCGTGATGTCGCGCCAGGCGGTCGCCAACCTCACCGCCTCGGTGAAGCCGGCGGGCGGCAGCGACGCCGTCACCCAGCTGAACACCTTCGTCGACGACGCGCTCGAACAGGCCCGGGGCGACGCGCCGGGCACCTGGAACGGCGCGGCCGGGACCGGCCCGTCCTCCGTGGTCGGCCTGGTCACGTTCGGCCTGCTGCTCGTCGCCGGTGTCGGCGGCGTGTTCCTGGTGGCCAAGCGCAACCGCCGGCGCCGTGCCGAGCAGGAGCGGGCCGCGCTGGAGAAGGTGCGGGTGGTCGTGGACGAGGACATCACCGCGTTCGGCGAGACCCTGGACCGCCTCGACTTCCACCCCGGTGAGCCGGGCGCCGACGACGCGATGCGGGCCGACTACGAGCGGGCCCTGGACGCGTACGAGAAGGCGAAGTCGGCCATGGCGAGGGCGACCCGGGCCGACGACGTCCGCGAGGTGACCGAGGCGCTGGAGGACGGCCGCTTCTCGCTCGCCGTGCTCGCGGCGTGCCGCGAGGGCGCCCCGCTGCCGCAACGCCGGCCGCCGTGCTTCTTCGACCCGCGCCACGGGCCCTCCACGGCGGACGTGGACTGGGCTCCGGCCGGGGGTCACACGCGCCGGGTGCCGGTCTGCGCGGCGGACGCCACCCGGCTGTCCGAGGGGCAGGACCCGATGTCCCGCACGGTCGAGACGGCCGACGGCCGCCGTCCGTACTGGGAGGCGGGACCGGCGTACGCCCCGTGGATCGGCGGCTACTACGGCGGCGGCATCCTGCCCGGCCTGCTGATGGGCACGATGCTCGGCTCGATGCTCTCCACCCCCGCCTACGCCGACTCGGGCGCCGGCGGTTACGAGGGCGGCGACTTCTCGGGCGGCGACTTCAACTCCGGTGACTTCGGCGGCGGAGGCGACTTCGGCGGAGGCTTCGGCGGCGGCGACTTCGGCGGCGGAGGCTTCTGAGCCCGCCGGGGCGTCCCCGGCACCGGACCCGACCCGGGGGAGGAGGCCGTCCGGACCCGACCGGCCCCGCGACCGGCCCCGGACACAAGCAGTCCCCGGTAGTCCGTCCCGATTCCGTGAGTCCCAGCCGTCGCTGGGGGCTACAGACCCGAGCGGATCTGCCGGGGGCCTGGCCAGAACCTGCGAGTGGGTCGTCACGCAAGTCGACGAACGTCTCCGCCGACCGTGCGGCTCGCTCCGGTTTTCCGGTGTATTAGGGATTTTCCTCCCGTTTTCCAGCAAGTCAAGAGGTCGCGGCGTTCTTGACGGCGGAGATGTCGAACGTCAGCTTGATCTTGTCGCTGACCAGTACGCCGCCGGTCTCCAGGGCCGCGTTCCAGGTGAGGCCCCAGGCGGAGCGCAGGAGTTCGGCCCTGCCCTCGAAGCCGACGCGCTCGTTGCCGAAGGGGTCCGTGGCGGAGCCGTTGAACTCCAGGTCGATGGAGATCGGCCGCGTGACGTCCTTGATGGTCAGGTCGCCGGTGATCCGGTAGTCGCTGCCGCCCAGCGCCTCGGCGGAGGTCGAGCGGAAGGTCATCAGCGGGAACTGCTCCGCGTCGAAGAAGTCGGCGCTGCGGAGGTGGCCGTCCCGGTCGGCGCTGCCGGTGTCGATCGAGGCCATCTTGATGTCGATCGAGGCGGTGGAGGCGGCCGGGTCCGTGCCGTCGAGCCGCAGGGAGCCCGAGTACTCCGGGAACGCCCCGCGGACGTTGGTGACCATGGCGTGACGGGCGGTGAAGCCGATGCTGCTGTGCGCCGGGTCGATGGCGTACTCGCCGGTCAGGGCGGCCAGGGCCGGGTCGACGGCGGCCGGGGCGGCGGGGGTGGTGGCGGCGCTGCGGGTGAAGAGACCCATGATGACGAACTCCTTCGTGGCATTGGTTGAGCCTTCAACGAGAACGACTGTAGACCCATTCCGTTCAACTTTCAACCATCGGGTCCGGGTGACATTTTCATGCCCGTCGTACGTGGTGGAGCCGACGGTGGGGCAAGCGCTTGCCCTCCGGTCCGGCGAAGGGCATTGAAGGCGCGCGCTGCTCGTGCTAGACCAGCGTGGCACAGGTCTGAACCACCCATTCCGGAGGTTCCACGTGCCGCCCGCATCGCCCCGCTCCCGCCGCGCCTTCCTCACCGGGGCGGCCGCCGCTTCCGTCGGCGCGCTCGGCCTCCCCGGCCCCGCCCACGCCGCGGCCGCCGCCGACGACGACGAGTTCGACACCCTGCGCCTGCGCTGGGTGGACCTCTCCCTGGGCACCGGCTTCGACGCCGCCGCCGAGCCGTACGCCTCGCGCCTGAAGGAGACCGGCCGCCTCGCCGCGGACTTCCGCGCCACCATGGCCCCCGCCGACACGTCCCTGTGGCCCGGCCACCCCTTCGACCCGCCCGCCGGCGTGACGCAGAGCTACAGCCGGCTGTGGACCATGACCCAGGCGTACCTCCAGCCCGGTACGGGCCTCACCGGCGACGCGTCCCTCCTCGACGGCGTCCTCCGCGGCCTCGACCACGTCTGCGCCCGCGTCTACAACCCCTCGACCACCCGCTACGGCAACTGGTGGGAGTGGCAGATCGGCAGCCCCCGCCTGCTCATGGACATCGTCGCCGCCCTCCACGACGAACTCACCGACAGCCGGCGCCGGGCCGCCTGCGCCGCCGTCGACCACTTCGTCCCCGACAGCGCGCTGAAGGACTACTCCGGCACGAGCACCGGCGCCAACCGCGTCGACCTCTGCCGCTCCGTCGCCCTGCGCGGCGTCGTCGGCCGCAGCCCGGCGAAGATCGCCCTCGCCCGGGACGCCCTGTCGCCCGTCTTCCCGTACGTCAGCCAGGGCGACGGCCTGTACGCCGACGGCTCCTTCGTCCAGCACACCTGGGTCGCCTACTCCGGTACGTACGGCCAGGTCCTGCTCGATGGTCTCGGCCGGCTGTTCACCCTCCTCGCGGGCTCCACCTGGGCGGTCACCGACCCCAACCGCCAGATCGTCCTCGACTCCGTCGAGAACGCCTACGCGCCCCTGGTCTACAACGGCCTGATGATGGACAGCGTCAACGGCCGTGCCATCAGCCGCGGTTACCTCAGGAGCGACGACCGCCGGGTCATGCGCAGCGACCACTTCCACGGCCAGGGACTCGCCGCCGCCGTCACGCTGCTCGCCGCCGCCGCCTCGGAGGCGGAACGGCGGCGCTGGACCGCCCTCGTCAAGGGCTGGATCGAGCGCGACCGTACGACGCCCCTGCTCACCGCGCCGCAGTTCGGCGTCGCCGACCTCGCGCGGCTGCACGCGGTCGCCGCCTCACCGGTGGCCGCCGCCCCCGAACCCGTCGCGCACAAGCTCTTCGCCTCCATGGACCGGGCCGTGCACCGGCGTCCCGGCTGGGCGGCCGGCATCGCGATGGCCTCGGAGCGCATCGCGTACTACGAGTGCGGCAACGGCGAGAACCCGCGGGGCTGGCACACCGGCGCCGGAATGCTCTACTGGTGGCCGGGGGAGCGCCACAACGACCAGTACACGGACTGGTTCTGGCCCACCGTCGACTTCCGCAGGCTGCCCGGGACCACCGTGTCCACCAAGCCGCTGCCCGACCGGGCGGGCGGCGAGTGGGGCGCCCCCAGGCCCGCCGTCCGGTGGGTCGGCGGCGCCACCGACGGTGAGTTCGCCGCCGTCGGCCAGCACCTCAAGGGCCTCGCCTCCACCCTCGAAGCCCGCACGTCCTGGTTCTGCCTGGCCGACGCGATCGTCTGCCTCGGCGCCGGCATCACCTCCACCGACGGCGTGCCCGCCGAGACCGTCGTCGACAACCGCATGCTGGGGGAGGGCGGTACGAACCGCCTCAGCCTCGACGAGGACGGCGCCGCGCCCCGGTGGGCGCACCTCGAAGGGCACGGCGGCTGGGTGTTCCCCGGAGCCGGTGCCGCGGCCCTGCGCACCCTGCGCGAGGACCGCACCGGTTCCTGGAGCGACATCAACACGAACAGCACCACCGAGCGCCGCACCCGCCGCTACCAGACGCTCTGGCTCGACCACGGCACCGACCCGGTCGACGCCGGCTACGCCTACCTCCTCATGCCGGGCGCCTCGCGCCGCACCGTGGCCGCCCGCGCGGCCGACACCGGCTGGTTGCGGACGCCGGCCAACACCCGCGCCGTCCAAGCCGTCGCGATCCGCTCCCTCGGCGTCACGGCGGCCAACTTCTGGCAGCCGGGCACGGTGGAACGTCTGACGGTGACGGCCCCGGCCAGCGTCCTCGTACGGAGGAGGCGCCGCACCGCGACCCTCGCCGTCAGCGAGCCGCCGCGCACCGGGCGGCCGCTGGAGGTCGTCTGGGAACGCCGGAACGTGCGCGTCGTTTCCGCGGACCCCTCCGTCGAGGTGCTGTCCACCGGCCGTACGCTGAGGCTCCGCGTCGCGCCCGGAACGGCCGGTGCGAGCCACCGCTGTGAGGTGGCTCTCAGCTGACCGTCCCCCCTGCGCTTGTCGAACCCCCACAACGACAGGCCGCCCTGAGCTGGTGCTTAGGCTGCATGGCGGGATGGTTCTGTCCAGTGGTGACAGGAGAACGGGCCGGAGACTGTGAAGAGTCGACGGCCTGTTTTTCTTGTACTCCTTCGTAGGGTCAGTACATGACCGTTTTGGACCAGACGCCGAGCGAGCCCACCGACGCCCGTGGCCGGGTGGCCGAACTGCTCGCCCTGCGCGAGCAGGCCCGCCGCGGCCCCAGTGACCGGGCGACCGAAGCGCAGCACGCCAAGGGCAAGCTGACCGCCCGTGAGCGCATCGAGCTGCTGCTCGACCCGGGCACGTTCAAGGAGGTCGAGCAGTTGCGCCGGCACCGGGCGACCGGTTTCGGCCTGGAGGCCAAGAAGCCGTACACCGACGGTGTCATCACCGGCTGGGGCACGGTGGAGGGCCGCACGGTCTTCGTCTACGCCCACGACTTCCGCATCTTCGGCGGCGCGCTGGGCGAGGCCCACGCCACCAAGATCCACAAGATCATGGACATGGCCATCTCGGCCGGCGCTCCGCTGGTCTCCCTCAACGACGGCGCCGGCGCCCGTATCCAGGAGGGCGTCTCGGCGCTCGCCGGCTACGGCGGCATCTTCCAGCGCAACACCCGCGCCTCGGGCGTCATCCCGCAGATCTCGGTGATGCTCGGCCCCTGCGCGGGCGGCGCGGCGTACAGCCCGGCCCTCACCGACTTCGTCTTCATGGTCCGTGAGACCTCGCAGATGTTCATCACGGGCCCGGACGTCGTGCGCGCCGTGACCGGCGAGGAGATCACCCAGAACGGCCTCGGCGGCGCCGACGTGCACGCCGAGACCTCGGGCGTCGCGCACTTCGCGTACGACGACGAGGAGACCTGCATCGCCGAGGTCCGCTACCTCATCTCGATGCTGCCGTCCAACAACCGCGAGAACCCGCCGACGGTCGACTCCGAGGACCCGGCGGACCGCCGCTCGGACGTACTCCTCGACCTCGTCCCCGCCGACGGCAACCGCCCCTACGACATGCGCAAGGTCATCGAGGAGCTCGTCGACGACGGCGACTTCCTGGAGATCCACGAGCGCTGGGCCACCAACATCATCTGCACGCTGGCCCGCCTCGGCGGCCAGGTCGTCGGCATCGTCGCCAACCAGCCGCAGTCCCTGGCCGGCGTCCTCGACATCGAGGCCAGCGAGAAGGCCGCGCGCTTCGTCCAGATGTGCGACGCGTTCAACATCCCGATCGTCACCCTGTTGGACGTCCCCGGCTTCCTGCCCGGCGTCGACCAGGAGCACGGTGGGATCATCCGGCACGGCGCCAAGCTGCTGTACGCCTACTGCAACGCCACCGTTCCCCGGATCTCGCTGATCCTGCGCAAGGCATACGGAGGTGCGTACATCGTCATGGACTCCCAGTCCATCGGCGCCGACCTCACCTACGCCTGGCCCACCAACGAGATCGCCGTGATGGGCGCCGAGGGCGCGGCCAACGTCATCTTCCGCAGGCAGATCGCCGACGCCGAGGACCCCGAGGCCATGCGCGCGCGCATGGTCAAGGAGTACAAGGCCGAGCTGATGCACCCCTACTACGCCGCGGAGCGCGGCCTCGTCGACGACGTCATCGACCCGGCCGAGACGCGCGAGGTGCTGATCGCCTCCCTCGCCATGCTCCGCAGCAAGCACGCCGACCTGCCGTCGCGCAAGCACGGCAACCCCCCGCAGTAACCCTGCGACGAAGAGGAGAACCCAGTGAACGAATCCCTGCTGCGCGTCGAGAAGGGCCACGCCGAGCCCGAGGAGCTGGCCGCCATCACCGCGATTCTGATGGCCCGCGCCGCGAACCGCTCCGACGGGGTCCCGGCCCACCACGGCCGCTCCACGGCCGGCTGGCGCCGCCTGGAGCGCACCCCGGGCTTCCGCGCCCCGCACAGCTGGCAGGGCTGAGCCGCACCGCCCACCCGGGCGCGTACGCCGACGCGCACGACGAAGGCCCCCCACTCTTCGAGTGGCGGGGCCTTTTCCGTACGACGACGCGTACGACGACGCTTACGACGAAGGCCCCCGTCCACTCCTGCGAGTGGCGGGGGCCTTTCTCGTACGCACGCTCCGTACGCCTACCGCAGCCGCGCCATCAGGGCGTGCTCGACCAGAGTGATCAGCGCGCTCTTGGCGTCCGCGCGGTGGCGGGCGTCGGTGGTGAGGATCGGGGTGTCGGGGCCGATCTGGAGGGCCTCGCGCACCTCGTCCGGGTTGTACGGCTGGTGTCCGTCGAAGCCGTTGAGGGCGATGACGAACGGCAGCCCGCTGTTCTCGAAGTAGTCGACGGCGGGGAAGCAGTCGGCGAGCCTCCGCGTGTCGACCAGGACGACGGCGCCGATGGCACCCCGGACCAGGTCGTCCCACATGAACCAGAAGCGGTCCTGACCGGGCGTACCGAAGAGGTACAGGATCAGGTCCTGGTCCAGGGTGATACGGCCGAAGTCCATGGCCACCGTGGTGGTGGTCTTGTCGCCGGTGTGGGTGAGGTCGTCGATGCCCGCCGAAGCGGACGTCATGACGGCCTCGGTGCGCAGCGGGTTGATCTCCGAGACGGCTCCGACGAACGTGGTCTTGCCCACGCCGAAACCGCCCGCCACCACGATCTTCGCGGAGGTTGTGGAGCGGGCTGCTCCGCTGCTAGAGCTTGCGAAGTCCACTGAGCACCCTTTCGAGCAGTGTCACGTCTGGCTGGCCACCGGCGGACTCGTCGCCGCCGGGCTGGTGAATGGCTACAAGTCCGGCCTCTGCCAGGTCGGCGACGAGGATCCGGGCCACCCCGAGGGGGATGGTGAGAAGTGCCGAGATCTCGGCGACCGACTTGATCTCCCGGCACAGGTGGCAGATCCGCTGGTGCTCGGGCAACTGCCCTTGCAGGCGCGACGGGTCCGCCGTGGTGCTGACCAGAGCCTCGATGGCGAGCTGGTAACGCGGCCTGGTGCGTCCGCCGGTCATGGCGTAGGGCCGGACCAGCGGATTGTGGTTCGCCTGGGAGGCGGGGGGCGCCGGGGCCCGCCGCGACTGCGCCGGCTGGGCGCGCTGCTGAGGCTGCCGCTGGTGCGGAGGCTGCTGCTCGTACTGCTGCGGCCGGCTCGGCGCGGAGGGGAAGTTGAACCTGTTCTGCGAGGTGTCACCCTGATTCTGACCCTGGCCGTAAGGCCAGTTGGCCGAAGAACCGTCCGGGGGTGTTGCCACGTTTCCTCCTCCGACTGCCGGGCGCCCTATTGCTTGCTGAGGTGCCACGTTCCCGAACATTAAAGCCCGTGGACACCAAAGCGCACTCTTTGTCTGCTAGTTGAGAAGACTTCCTTGCAGCTCGGCGCGCAGGTCCGGAGTGAGGACACTGCCGGCCCGGTCCACCAGGAGAGCCATCTCGTACCCCACGAGACCGATGTCGGCCTCGGGGTGGGCGAGTACGGCCAGCGAGGAGCCGTCCGAGATCGACATCAGGAAGAGGAAGCCGCGCTCCATCTCCACCACGGTCTGGTTGACCGCGCCGCCCTCGAAGATCCGGGACGCACCCGCCGTCAGCGAGGTGAGTCCGGAGGCCACCGCTGCCAGCTGGTCGGCGCGGTCCCGGGGGAAGCCTTCGGACATCGCCAGCAGGAGTCCGTCCGCGGAGACCACCACCGTGTGGGACACCCCGGGGGTGTTGTCCACGAAGTTGGTGATCAACCAGTTCAGATTCTGCGCCGCCTGGCTCATCGGGCTCACACTAACGCTCCTGGTTGTAGGTGTTGCCATGGCCACCGTTCTGATCGTAGGTGGCCGCCGTGTTCGTGTCCGTTCCCGCATTGCGACCCTGCTGGACACCCCGGCGCAGGTTGCTCAACCTGCCCCGGACGTCCTCGGGAGCGCGGGAGACCTGTGGGCCGCCCTGCGGGGTCTGCTCCGCGGTCCCCTCGACCAGATTGGCCTTGGGCACCCGCCGGGGAAGACCGGAGGAGGTGACTCCGCCTGCCTTGGGCTCACGGAGCTTCTCCGCCCGCTGCCAGCGCTCGTCGTTCGACGAACGCCACTCATCGGTACCGGTGCCGCCCTGCCCGTCCCCGTCCTGCTGCGACGCGTCGTGCTGCGGCTGCTGGGCGACGACCGGCTGCTGCGTACGGTCCTGACCGACGGACTCCGCTCCGGGCTGCCAGTGCTGCTGGCCGCCACGCCGCGGGAGGCCGGCGCCGGTCATCTCGTGGCCGGGGGCCGGGGAGGAACCCGGACGGTCGAAGCCTACGCGCTCGCGGTCGTTCGCGGGAGCGCCGGGACCAGATTCCGTTTCCGACCCGAACTCCGGTTCGTACGCTCCCTGGTAGGAGACCTGATCCGGCCAGTTGCCCTGGTGGGAGGCGGAATCGTACGAGTCTTCGTACGTCGCCTGCGGTGCCGTCGGGTCCTGGTACTCGGCGTCCGGATACGTCTGGTACGCCGGGTAGTCGTCGTACCCGCCCTGGTCGTACGCCGGCTGCTGCGGCTGCGCGTACTGCTGCTGCGGGTCCTCGTACGCCTGCTGGTCGTCGTACTGCTGCTGGTCGTCGTACGGCGTCTGCTGCATCTCGTCACGGAACAGCGGACGGTCGCCGGTGGCCTGGGCCTCCAGCTGCGCGCGCCGCTCCTCACGGATCAGCGAGCGGCCCACCGGGTCCAGCTGCGCGTCCTCGCCCTCGTTGCCGTAGCGCGAGTCGTCGAAGCCCAGCTCGGCCGCGGTGCGCAGCGGAGCGCTCTCGTACACCTGCTGCTCGGGGATGATCGAGGAGACCGTGAAGTCGTCGTGCGGGAGCGCCTCGCCGCCGCCACCGTGGGTGATGGCGTCCGGGAGCATGACGAGCGACGTCGTACCGGCCTGCTCGCCCGACGGGCGCAGCTGGACGCGGATGCTGTGGCGGTCCGCCAGACGGCCGACCACGAACAGGCCCATGCGCTGCGAGACGGCGGCGTCCACGGTCGGCGGGTTCGCCAGCTTGTGGTTGATGTCCGCGAAGTCCTCGGCGGTGAGGCCGATGCCCTTGTCGTGGATCTCGATCATGACGCGGCCGTCGGGCAGCCGGGTCGCGGTGACGCGCACCTTGGTCTGCGGCGACGAGAACGTGGTGGCGTTCTCCAGCAGCTCGGCCAGCAGGTGCACGAGGTCGGTCACTGCCTGGCCGTGGATCTCCGACTCCGGGACGCCGCTCAGCTCGATGCGCTCGTAGCTCTCCACCTCGGACGAGGCGGCGCGCAGCACGTCGACCAGCGGAACCGGCTGGTTCCAGCGGCGGCCGGGCTCCTCGCCGGCGAGGACGAGGAGATTCTCGCCGTTGCGGCGCATACGGGTCGCGAGGTGGTCCAGCTTGAAGAGGTTCTCCAGCTGGTCCGGGTCGGCCTCGTTGTTCTCGAGGTCGGTGATCAGCGTCAGCTGGCCCTCGATGAGGGACTGGTTGCGGCGCGAGAGGTTGGTGAAGATCGCGTTGACGTTGCCCCGGAGCATCGCCTGCTCGGCGGCGAGCCGGACGGCCTCGCGGTGCACCTGGTCGAAGGCGCGGGCGACCTCGCCGATCTCGTCGTGGGACGTGATCGGGATCGGCTCGACACGGGTGTCGACGCGGCCCGGCTCCGTACGGGAGAGCTGGTCGACCAGCATCGGCAGGCGCTGCTCGGCGATGCCGAAGGCCGCGGTCCGCAGCCGGCTCATCGCGTTGCTCATCTGGCGCGCCATGAGACCGGCCAGGATGACCGAGGCCAGCAGGGCGATGACGACGATCAGACCGTTGACGATGGCGTCGGTCTTGGCGTCCGAGGAGATGGTCGCCGCCTCGTCCACCGCCTTGTCGACGAGGTCGTTCTCGATCTCGGTGTAACCGTCGAACTTCGCCGTGGACGCGGCCATCCACACCTCGGGCGTGACGCCCTGCGCCTTGAGGCCCGAGGGCTTGCCCTGGCCGATCGCCTCGGCCATGCCGTCCAGGATCGAGCCGCCCTTGCTCGGCGGCGCCTTGAAGGGGACGCCGGCCTGCTGGGCCTGCTGCTTGGCGGCGGCGAGCTTCTTGGCGCCGTCCTCCGCCTTGCCCTTCATGATGCGCTTGAGCTTGTCGGTGTCCTCCTGCGTACCGCCGGAGACGTACTCGCCGAGGGCGATCTGCTCCAGGTAGTTGTACGAGTTGAACGCGACCGTCTGCTTCGCCAGCTTCTCCGGGTCGGCGCTCGGGCGGACCAGGAGGTGCGTGCCGATGGAACGCTGGAGCGACGCGGCGGCCTTGGCGAGCTGCACGGCGTAGACCGTACGGCCGTAGGCGGTGATGTTGCCGGTGCCGAGGCCGAGCTCGTTCGACAGCTCCATCAGGGAGTGCTGGATGCCGACGTAGCCCTCCTCGGTCTTCACCGGGTCGAGGGCCTCGCTGTACGCGGCCTTGCGCAGCGCGGCGAGCTTCGGCTCCTCCGCGGCGAAGAGGCCGAGACGGCGTTCGAGGCCCTGCTTGTCCGGGATGTCCCCGGTGGCGTCGTGGAACTTCTTCGCCGCCGCGTCGGTCTCGGCGTACGCGTCGGTGACCTCGGAGCTCTTGCGCTTGCCTTCGAGGAGCGGCTGGGCGGTCAGGTCGCGCTCGTTGAGCAGCGCCTGTCCGTACTCCGAGGCGGCGCGGACGAGAACGGCAGTCTTCTCGGCGTCCTGGGCCTCGCGCCAGGTGTCGATCGAGCCCTTGACCTGGAAGCCGCCCATGACGAGGCCGACCAGCACGGGTATGAGCAGGATCGCGTTCAGCCTGGTGGGCACGCGCCAGTTGCGCGGCGAAAGCTTGCTGCTGCTGCCCCCACCGCCACCGCTGCTCCTGGGGGCGGCGGCGGGCGAGGTCGCGGGCGACGTCGCTGTGCGCGGCGGCGGGGTGAAGTTGCCCCGCGCCTGCTGCTGTGCGGAGCTCGTCTTGCTGCTACGCCTCACTCGACCAACAACCTCTCGGCGTCGGCACCTACGTTGTGCCGTTTTTCTCGTTCAGGGCCGTACTACTCGGGAGTTCGACGAATTCCAGCACGGGGAGCGGCTGCGTTCCAAACAGGGGGAACCGGCCATTCCGAGTGTTGTAAGCCTCAGATAAAACGGATAAAAAGAACGAGCCCCGCCAAATGGCGGGGCTGATGTGAGCGCAGCGGCACCGCACGGTCGCGTGCGGTGGCGGCCGTCGCGCAATTCTCTTTCGAAACGTTATGAACACAGGGGCGGAGAGTGTCAAAGGACACAGTCCGCCCCTGTGGGGCTACGACAACTGCCGTATGCCCCGGACTACTTGAGACGGGCCATGAGTGCGTGCTCGACCAGCGTGATCAGGCCGCTCTTGGCGTCCGCCCGGTGACGGGCGTCCGTGGTGATGATGGGGGTGCCGGGACCGATCTGGAGCGCCTCGCGCACCTCGTCGGGGGTGTACGGCTGGTGCCCCTCGAAGCCGTTGAGGGCGATGACGAACGGCAGCCCGCTGTTCTCGAAGTAGTCGACCGCGGGGAAGCAGTCGGCGAGACGGCGGGTGTCCACCAGCACGATCGCGCCGATGGCGCCGCGCACCAGGTCGTCCCACATGAACCAGAAGCGGTCCTGGCCCGGCGTACCGAAGAGGTAGAGGATCAGGTCCTGGTCCAGCGTGATGCGGCCGAAGTCCATGGCGACGGTCGTCGTCGACTTGCCGCCGGTGTGCGTGAGGTCGTCGATGCCCGCGCTCGCGCTGGTCATCACGGCCTCGGTGCGCAGCGGGTCGATCTCGGAGACCGCGCCCACGAACGTCGTCTTGCCGACGCCGAAGCCGCCCGCCACCACGATCTTGGCGGACGTGGTGGAGCGGGCCGTTCCGCTGCTAGAGCTTGCGAAGTCCACTGAGCACCCTTTCCAGCAGCGTGACGTCCGGCGTACCGCCGGCCTCTCCGTTGCCCGGCTGGTGGATCGCCACCATGCCGGCCTCCGCCAGGTCGGCGACGAGGATCCGCGCGACACCGAGCGGCATCTGCAGCAGCGCCGAGACCTCGGCCACCGACTTGACCTCACGGCACAGGTGGCAGATCCGCTGGTGCTCGGGCAGCAGCGAGGAGAGGTGCGCGGGGTCGGCGGTGGTGCTGACCAGCGCCTCGATGGCGAGCTGGTAGCGCGGCCGGGTCCGGCCGCCGGTCATCGCGTACGGGCGTACCAGCGGCTGGTCGCCTTCGTGATCGTACGACGCGTCGAAGGGCGCTCCGTACGGATCATGAGAGGCGGGGGGCGGGGTCATGGATCGATCCTCCGGGCATGACGACAGGGGATGGGCCTGCCGTCTGACGGGGCCGGGGTGGGGGGCTGTGCGCGGCCTTGGGTCTGTTCTCGGCAATACCTGGGGTGCGCTGCCTAGTGGAGAAGGCTCCCCTGGAGCTCCGCACGGAGGTCCGGGGTCAGAACGCTGCCGGCCCGGTCGACCAGCAGCGCCATTTCGTAGCCGACGAGGCCGATGTCGCAGTCGGGGTGCGCGAGCACGGCGAGGGAGGAGCCGTCGGACACGGACATGAGGAAGAGGAAACCGCGCTCCATCTCGACGACGGTCTGGGTCACAGCCCCGCCCTCGAAGATCCGGGACGCCCCCGCGGTCAGCGAAGTCAGTCCGGAGGCGACGGCCGCCAGCTGGTCGGCGCGGTCACGCGGGAAGCCTTCGGACATCGCCAGAAGGAGTCCATCGGCGGAGACCACCACCGTGTGGGACACCCCTGGGGTGTTGTCCACGAAGTTGGTGATCAACCAGTTCAGATTCTGCGCCGCCTGGCTCATCGGACTCAACTAACGCTCCTGCTGGTGAGTGGGGTCAATGTTGAAACTCCCGGTCGACGAGCCGCTGCCGGCCTGCCGACCCTGCTGGATACCCCGACGAAGATTGGTCAGCCGTCCGCGCACGTCGTCAGGCGCGCGCGAGACCTGCGGACCGGTCTGGTGGTTCTGCTGCTGCGCGGTGCCCGGCACCAAATTGGCGCGCGGGACGCGACGCGGCAGACCCGAGGTCGTGACACCGCCGGCTGCGGGCTTCTTGACCCGCTCGGCCTGCTTTACGAGTTCGTCGTTCGGCGAGGTGCGCCAGGCGGCGCCGTTGGTGGCGTTCGTACCGTTGGTGGTGCTGCTCGCGGCACCCGTGTCACGCGCCTGGGCGCGCTGCGGCATCGGAGGGACGGCGGAGGGCGCGGCAGAGGACTGCGCGGCCCGCCCGGACTGCTGCTGGGGCGCGGGCGGCTGCTGCTCGCCCTGCTGCTGCTGGAACCAGTTCGACTCCAGCGTGTCGAAGAGCGGCGTACGGCCGTCCCCGGGACCGGCCGCCGGCAGCTCGTGCTGCTGCGGCTGCGGAGGCAGGCTCGCGGCGGGCTGCCGCGGCGCGCCGCCGGGCAGACCGGCGTTGTCGCGGCCGTGCCTGCGCGGCGCCGGCGGAAGGGCCTGGGGACCGCCCTGGTTCTGGCCGCCCTGGTACTGGCCCGTCTGGTACTGGCCGGTCTGCTGGCCGCCCTGGTTCTGGCCGTTCTCGTACGGCGCGTTCTGGGGACGGCCCGGGCGCCTGCCCTGGCCCTGCCCCGTGCCCTGCGGCTGGACCGGCCCGCCGTACGCGCCGGCCGGGTCGGCCTGGCGCGGGGCATTGAAGTCCGCCCGGGGGAGCTGCGCGGTGGACGCGGGGTCCGTGGAGCCGGGCAGCTCGGGCCGCTGGTACTGGCCCGCGCCGCCCTGCGGGACATCGCCGTGGGGGGCGTTGCCGCGCGGGGCGTTGCCCGCCGGACGGGAGAACTGGCCCGCGTCCTGCGCACCCCGCTGACCGGGGTGCTCGTACTGGCCG
Source organism: Streptomyces sp. NPDC054887 (assembly GCF_053610585.1). NCBI lineage: Bacteria > Bacillati > Actinomycetota > Actinomycetes > Kitasatosporales > Streptomycetaceae > Streptomyces > Streptomyces sp. NPDC054887. The sequence goes on from NZ_JBSGYQ010000003.1 coordinate 146,666, forward strand.
GGAGTGCCGGGGCCCACCGGGCCGCGCACGTCGGAACGCTCGAACACGCCGGTGGAGTCCGGCGCGGCCGGCCCGGTCGCCGTGTCGAAGTTCGGGCGCTCGAACTCCGAAGTGGCACCCGGACCCTGCCGGGAGGCGAGGTCCGCCTCCTCGTGGCCGCGCGGCTGGTCGGTGCCCCAGCTGGCCGCCTGCGGACGCGCCGGACGCTGCTGGGCCGGGTTGCCGCCGGGCAGCTCGGCGCGGTTGCCGCCCCGCCCGGGCTGCTGCTGCGGCTGCTGCGGGCGGCCCTGGTCGCCCTGGGCCGGGCCGTTCTTCTGGAAGGCGTTGGGGCGTGCGTCGGGACGCTCGCGGTTACCGGCCTGCCGGGAGCCGCCGAAGGCTCCCGCGAGACCGCCGCCCTGGCCGGAGCCGGGCTGCCCCTGGCCGGTTCCGCCGTCGCGTCCGGGGAGCGCGGCGCGCGAGCCGGAGCCCGCGACCTGCCCGCGGGCGCCGCCGGGGCCGGCCGGAAGCCGCCCCGCCGGAGCGCTGCCGCCGCCGACCGCGCCGGGACCGGCAGGCATCCGCGCGCCGGGACCGGAAGGCACCTGCGGCTGAGCGGCGGCGCCGGTCTTCGCCGGCGCCTTCTTGCCGCCCTGCGCGACGTCGACGGGCAGCATGACGAGCGCGGTCGTGCCACCGGAGTCGGAGGGACGGAGCTGGATGCGGATGCCGTGTCGCAGGGACAGGCGGCCGACCACGAACAGACCCATGCGGCGCGAGACCGAGACGTCCACGGTGGGCGGCGAGGCGAGGCGCTCGTTGATCGCCGCGAGGTCCTCGGGGGAGAGGCCGATGCCGGTGTCGTGGATCTCGACCAGCACCCGGCCGTCGGGCAGCGCGTGACCGGTGACCTTGACCTTGGTCTGCGGGGAGGAGAACGAGGTCGCGTTCTCCAGCAGCTCGGCGAGCAGGTGCACGAGGTCGTTGACGACGCGGCCGGCGACCTCGGTGCCGGGCACCGAGGACAGCTCGATGCGCTCGTACTGCTCCACCTCCGACGCGGCGGCGCGGAGCACGTCGACGAGCGGCACGGGCCGGGTCCAGCGGCGGCCCGGCTCCTCACCGGCGAGGACGAGCAGGTTCTCGCCGTTACGGCGCATGCGGGTCGCGAGGTGGTCGAGCTTGAACAGCGAGGACAGCTGGTCCGGGTCGGCCTCGCGCGACTCCAGTTCGGAGATGAGCGAGAGCTGACGCTGGATGAGGCCCTGCGAACGGCGCGACAGGTTGGTGAACATCGCGTTGACGTTGCCTCGCAGCAGCGCCTGCTCGGCGGCCAGACGGACCGCCTCGCGGTGCACGTCGTCGAAGGCCGCGGCCACCTGGCCGATCTCGTCGCGCGAGTGCACGCCGACGGACTCCACGGACGTGTCGACGTCCTGCGGGTCGGCCTCGGAGAGCTGCTTGACGAGCTCGGGGAGGCGGTCCTGGGCGACGCGGGTCGCGGTGTCCTGGAGGCGGCGCAGCGAGCGGATCATGGAGCGGGCGACGACGAACGCGCCGACCAGCGAGACGCCGAGGACGAGCAGGATCAGCGCACCGTTGAGGATGGCGTCCTGCTGCGACTCGTTGCGCAGCTCACGGGCCTTCTGCTCCATGTCGTTGAGCAGCGTGGCCTCGATGCGCTTCATCGCCTGGATCTTGACGGAGTCGGCGTCCGTCCAGTCCATGTACGAGCGTTCCTGCTCGCTCTTGAGCCGGCCCGGCGTCTGGAGGACGCGGTCCGCGTACTTGTTGGCGGCCTCGATCGTGGCGTCGTTGCCGCTCTCCAGCGACGCGGTCAGTTCCTCGTTGTCGCCGACGTAGACCTGGTCGAACTGCTTGAGCGCGGCGATCTCGCTGTCCTGCGCGGACTTGGCGTACAGCCGGTCGTTCTCCGTGAGGTTGCCGGACTCGCGGTTGTTCGCCGGCAGGGAGGCGGCGATGATCGCGCGCTGGATGGACGCGTACTCCTTGGCGGAGGAGAACGCCGTCAGGGCGCGCGTCCGCTTGATCATCTCCGGGTTGGACGTGGCCTGGGCCATGTCCTGGGAGAGGCTCAGCAGCGAGGTGATCAGCTGGCTGTAGTTGTTGACCGTCTGGGAGTTGGTCGTCTTCTTCTGGTACGCGCCCTCGCGGATCTGGCGGATCGAGTTCAGACGCGACGCGATCTGCTGAAGGCTGTTGCGGATGCTCTGGAGGCTCTCGTCACCGTTCGGCTGGACCTGCATGGTCCCCGCGATGAACGCCTGCTTGGCCCGGTCCGTCTTCTCACGGGGGCCCTTGACCTTGAAGTCCGCAGGGCTGGTGCCGTTGGCGAGCGGACCGGCCGACCGGTCGCGCTCCGCCTGGAGCGCGTCGGCGAGCTCGGTCGCCTGCTTGGTCATGTCGGTCAGCAGCTGCATGTGCTCCAGCTGCTCCATGTCGTTCATGGACTCGTTGATGCGCAGCCCGCCGAGGGTGGTCGCCGCGACCACCGGAAGGGCCAGCAGGGAGACCAGACGCGTGCTGATGCGCCAGTTGCGCAGGGCTATTCGCGACCCCGTGGCGCCGGGTTCCTTGGCGTGCGCGGGAGCCGCCTGTTCACCGCCGCCCTTGGTCCCGGTCCGCGCGGCACGATCGCCGCCGCCGGCCACGGCCGGTGCGTGATTCTGGGCGTGCTGGGGCGAGGATCCGCGGTCGGTCCCGCGCGGCTCCTGCTCCGCCGCAGCGCTGCCATCCCTCTTGAAACGTCCCTGCACTAGCGTCGCAACCTCTGGACCAGGCGTTCCCCCGCGCGAACGGCGGAACGGTGTCGAGTCGTGGGGCACCGAGCGGCCCCATGGGTGGTCGTGAGTGACCGGCGCCTCTCCCCTTCCCGCCGCCACTCGGCGCTGCGTTGCGCCCTGCGCGCCGGCTGGAATCTCGCGGCGGTCCGGGGAATTCCAGCACAGTGCCGGATCTCCAACAAGGCCCGCGGCCCGGGCCGCGGGCCCAGTGACGCCGTGTGAGTGACGAGTCACCTGGTGTAGAAAGTGTTCGGGCTGAAAAGGGGCAAAGGTGAGCGAGTCGCTTAGGGGTAGGGGGTGTCCCAGTCCTGATGATCAGGAGCGGAATGGTTGCTTCAGTGGCGCAATGTCCGTTTCTCCTACCCCTGCGCGCTGCCCGAAACGCCCGATTTGCCCACCATCCCGTGAGGAAACTCACACGTCTTTCCCGACTGCTTCACATCTTCGCCGGGGATGCGGATGTTTAGCCTGACGCTTTACAGGGATGGCGAAACCGACAATCACCGCGCCCGACCGGCGCCCGTACCGACAAGGCATGAACAGCAGATGAAGACCACGACCGCGTCGATGTTCCGCAGCACCGCCAACCCCCGCCGCACCACCCTGGTGCATCTCGCGGACGCCGCGGAACTGCGTGAGCCGGAGCGGCCCGAGCACCCCGTCGACCTCCCCTCGGAGACGGCCAACCCGCGCCGCACCATCCTCATGGAGGCCCCCGCCGCGTAGCCGGCGCGGCGGTGACACGGGAGGTGGGACGCCCCGGCCGCGTTAGCCTGGGGCGTCAGTCTCCAGCCAGCCAGCAAGTAAGGGGCGGCAGCATCCCGTGCGTATCGCCAGGTTCTCCATCGACGGCAATGTGGCCTTCGGCGCGGTTGACGCGGCCGCCGGCGAACGCGGACCCGACGGTCTCGTCCTCGACATCATCAAGGGCATCCCGTACGCCGACTTCGAGCTCTCCGGCGTCAAGGTCCCGCTGAACAAGGTCCGCCTCCTGCCGCCCGTGCTCCCCAGCAAGGTCGTGGCCGTCGGCCGCAACTACGCCGAGCACGCGGCGGAACTGGGCCACGAGGTCCCCGACCTCCCCCTCACCTTCTTCAAGCCGTCCACGTCGGTGACCGGTCCCGGCGACGACATCGCGTACCCCTCGTTCTCCAGCGAGCTGCACCACGAGGCGGAACTCGCCGTGGTCATCGGCCGCATGTGCCGCGAGGTCCCGCGCGAGCGCGCCAAGGACGTCATCTTCGGCTACACCTGCGCCAACGACGTCACCGCACGCGACGTCCAGCAGCGCGAGAAGCAGTGGGCGAGGGCCAAGGGCTTCGACACCTCGTGCCCGCTGGGCCCCTGGGTGGAGACCGACCTCGACCCCGCCGACCTGGCCGTCCAGTGCACGGTCAACGGGCAGCAGCGCCAGCTGGGGCGTACGAGCGACATGATCCGCTCCGTCGAGGACCTGATCGTGCACATCTCCGAGGCCATGACGCTGCTCCCGGGCGACGTCATCCTCACGGGGACCCCGGCCGGAGTCGGACCCCTGAACGTCGGCGACGAAGTCGCCGTCACCATCGAAGGCATCGGCACTCTCACCAACAAGGTGATCAAGCGTGGCTAGCGCACCCGTACGTGTACGTTTCTGTCCCTCGCCGACCGGCAACCCCCACGTGGGCCTGGTCCGCACCGCCCTGTTCAACTGGGCCTTCGCCCGGCACAACGGCGGCACGATGGTCTTCCGCATCGAGGACACCGACGCGGCCCGCGACTCCGAGGAGTCGTACGAGCAGCTGCTCGACTCGCTGCGCTGGCTGGGCCTCGACTGGGACGAGGGCCCCGAGGTCGGCGGCCCGCACGCCCCCTACCGCCAGTCGCAGCGGATGGACGTCTACAAGGACGTCGCCCAGAAGCTGATGGCCGGCGGCTACGCGTACGAGTGCTTCTGCACCGCCCTGGAGCTGGAAGTCCGCCGCGACGCCGCCCGTGCCGCCGGCAAGCCCTCGGGCTACGACGGCACCTGCCGCAACCTCGGCGACGACCGCATCGCGCGCTACAAGGCCGAGGGCCGCGAGGCCATCGTCCGCTTCCGGATGCCCGACGAGCCGATCACCTTCACGGACCTGGTCCGCGGCGAGCTGACGTTCAACCCGGACAACGTGCCGGACTACGGCATCGTCCGCGCCAACGGCGCCCCGCTCTACACGCTCGTCAACCCCGTCGACGACGCGCTGATGAAGATCACGCATGTCCTGCGCGGCGAGGACCTGCTGTCCTCCACCCCGCGCCAGATCGCGCTCTACAAGGCGCTGATCGAGCTGGGCGTCGCCGAGGAGATCCCGCAGTTCGGGCACCTGCCGTACGTCATGGGCGAGGGCAACAAGAAGCTCTCCAAGCGCGACCCCGAGGCGTCCCTCAACCTGTACCGCGAGCGCGGCTTCCTCCCGGCCGGCCTGCTGAACTACCTGTCCCTCCTCGGCTGGTCGATCGCCGAGGACCGCGACATCTTCACGATCGAGGAGATGGTCGCGGCGTTCGACGTCAAGGACGTCAACGCCAACCCGGCCCGCTTCGACCTGAAGAAGTGCGAGCACATCAACGCGGAGCACCTGCGCATGCTCACGGTCGAGGAGTTCACCGCGGCCTGCGAGCCGTGGCTGAAGGCGCCGTACGCGAACTGGAAGCCGGAGTCCTTCGACCGCGCGGCCTTCGAGCGGATCGCCCCGCACGCCCAGACCCGCGTGACGGTCCTGTCCGACATCACGGCCAACGTCGACTTCCTGTTCCTCGACGAGCCGGTCGAGGACGAGGCGTCCTGGGCGAAGGCCATGAAGGGCGAGCCCGTACCGCTGCTCACCACCGCCCGCGCCAAGCTCGAAGCGGCCGACTGGAGCAGCCCCGAGTCGCTCAAGGAGGCCGTCCTGGCCGCCGGCGAGGAGCACGGCCTCAAGCTCGGCAAGGCCCAGGCCCCGGTCCGTGTGGCGGTCACCGGCCGCACGGTCGGCCTGCCGCTCTTCGAGTCCCTGGAGATCCTGGGCAAGGAGAAGACCCTGGCCCGCGTCGACGCGGCCCTGGCCAAGCTCACCGCGTAACCCGTACGCCCCCGAGGGCCCGGAAGCCGACCCGGCTGCCGGGCCCTTCGCGTACCGTCGGAGGCATGACTGTCCGCGCCGTGGTCTGGGACATCGACGACACGATCTTCGACTACGCGACCGCCGACACGGCGGGCATGCGCGCCCACCTCGCGGCCGAGGGGCTGCTCGACGGATCCGAGTCCGTCGAGCGGGCCCTCGGCCGCTGGCGCGAGGCCACCACCCTGCACTGGGACCGGTTCGCCGCCGGGCAGGCCGGCTTCGAGGAGCAGCGCCGGGACCGCGTGCGCTCCTTCCTCGGCAGGCCGCGGCTCGCCGACGACGCGGCGGACGCGTGGTTCCAGCGGTACGTCGCCCACTACGAGGCCGCCTGGAAGCTCTTCCCGGACACGGTGCCGGTCCTGGACGTCCTGGCGGCGGACTACCGCCACGCCGTGCTGTCCAACTCCAGCGTGCGCAATCAGGACCGCAAGCTGCGGATCCTCGGGGTGCGTGACCGCTTCGAGGTGCTGCTGTGCGCCGCCGAGCTGGGTTTCTCCAAGCCCGCCGCCGAGGCGTTCCACGCCGCCTGCGAGGCGCTCGCCCTGCCGCCGCACGAGGTGGCGTACGTCGGTGACCAGCCCGACATCGACGCCCGGGGCGCCGTCGACGCCGGACTGGTCGGCATCTGGCTCGACCGGGGCGGACTGGGCGGACGTCCGGAGCTCGTCCGGATCACCGGCCTCGAGCAGCTACCAGGGCTGTTGCGGGGCGATACCCGTTTTGGAGCGCCGTCCACCTTCGGGTAATGTTCTTTCTGCGCCGCCCGAGAGGGCCGAAAGGTCCGGCCGGGAAGCGCGAACCAAACAAACCCCCATCAGGGGGTTGAGTTTTGGTGGGCTATGGTGTAATTGGCAGCACGAGGGTTTCTGGTTCCCTTAGTCTAGGTTCGAGTCCTGGTAGCCCAGCTCGCAGGAGCTGTTGAAGTACAAGCAGTGTCTGCAAGGCCCCCGTTGTGTAGCGGCCTAGCACGCCGCCCTCTCAAGGCGGTAGCGCCGGTTCGAATCCGGTCGGGGGTACAGATCCTTTCTTTCCGTTTCCTCCGGGTCGCTCCCGGATGCGACGACGCGAGGATCGCTAGGGCCCCCGTTGTGTAGCGGCCTAGCACGCCGCCCTCTCAAGGCGGTAGCGCCGGTTCGAATCCGGTCGGGGGTACGGGTTGAAGCCGCATTGGTCTAAACCATTTTGGGCTATGGTGTAATTGGCAGCACGAGGGTTTCTGGTTCCCTTAGTCTAGGTTCGAGTCCTGGTAGCCCAGCTCGCAGAGCACATCTGCAAGGCCCCCGTTGTGTAGCGGCCTAGCACGCCGCCCTCTCAAGGCGGTAGCGCCGGTTCGAATCCGGTCGGGGGTACGTCACGGAAGAAGGCCTCCCGCGTCATGCGGGGGGCCTTCTTCGTGTGCGCGTACGGCGGCCGGTGGGACGGCTCCCGTGCCGCGCGGCACGCGGAACCGCTGGTGGGCGTGGCGCAGTTGCCCCGAGGCGCGCCGGGGACGCCCGCAGGGGCCCTGGCGGCGTGCCGGGGCCCCTGAGCGGTGCGGTTTTCTGGTTCAGCCGCCCGAGCGGCGGAGCGCCTCCGACAGGCGGGCCGCCGAGTCGATGACCGCCTGGGCGTGCATACGGCCCGGGTGCCGGGTCAGCCGCTCGATCGGTCCGGATACCGAGACGGCCGCGACCACGCGATTGGACGGGCCGCGCACCGGCGCCGACACCGACGCCACGCCCGGCTCCCGCTCGCCGATCGACTGGGCCCAGCCCCGGCGGCGTACGCCGGACAGCGCCGTCGCCGTGAAGCGGGCGCCCTGGAGGCCGCGGTGCAGGCGCTCCGGCTCCTCCCAGGCCATCAGGATCTGGGCGGACGAGCCGGCCTTCATGGTGAGCGTCGAGCCCACCGGGACGGTGTCCCGCAGTCCGGACAGCCGCTCCGCCGCCGCGACGCAGATCCGCATGTCGCCCTGCCGGCGGTAGAGCTGCGCGCTCTCGCCGGTCACGTCGCGCAGGTGCGTGAGCACCGGTCCCGCCGTGGCCAGCAGCCGGTCCTCGCCCGCCGCGGCGGACAGTTCCGACAGCCGCGGGCCGAGGATGAACCGGCCCTGCATGTCCCTCGCCACCATCCGGTGGTGTTCCAGTGCCACGGCAAGGCGATGTGCCGTGGGTCGTGCGAGCCCTGTCGCCGCGACCAGCCCGGCGAGGGTGGCCGGACCGGACTCCAGTGCGCTCAGTACCAGAGCTGCCTTGTCGAGAACGCCGACGCCGCTAGAGTTGTCCATGCGTCGATACTCGCGTCTCACTCTGTGAAACGCAAGTTCAATTTTCTCCCGAACTTGCGAATCTGTAGATGAGGCCGCACAACGGCTCAGCAGCCACCGCCCCGTACGGGGGTCTCGGCGGGGGCGATCCGATCTCTAGATGGGCCGGTGAAGACGCCGGTCGAAGGGAAAGCGATGGGTAGGACACTTGCGGAGAAGGTCTGGGACGACCATGTCGTCAGGCGCGCCGAGGGCGAGCCGGACCTCCTCTTCATCGATCTGCACCTGCTGCACGAGGTGACCAGCCCGCAGGCCTTCGACGGCCTCCGCAAGAGCGGCCGCCAGGTGCGGCGGCTCGACCTCACCATCGCCACCGAGGATCACAACACCCCGACGCTCGACATCGACAAGCCGATCGCGGACCCGGTCTCCCGCGTGCAGCTGGAGACGCTGCGCAAGAACTGCGCGGAGTTCGGCGTACGTCTGCACCCGCTCGGCGACGTCGAGCAGGGCGTCGTCCACGTGGTGGGACCGCAGCTGGGCCTGACCCAGCCCGGCACCACCGTGGTCTGCGGCGACAGCCACACCTCCACGCACGGCGCCTTCGGCGCGCTGGCCTTCGGCATCGGCACCTCCCAGGTCGAGCACGTGCTGGCCACCCAGACGCTGCCCATGGCCCCGCCGAAGACCATGGCGATCACCGTCGAGGGCGAACTGCCCGCCGACGTCACCGCCAAGGACCTGATCCTGGCGATCATCGCGAAGATCGGCACCGGCGGCGGTCAGGGCTACGTCCTCGAATACCGCGGTTCCGCCATCGAGAAGCTCTCGATGGAGGCCCGGATGACCATCTGCAACATGTCGATCGAGGCCGGCGCGCGGGCGGGCATGATCGCCCCCGACCAGACCACGTTCGACTACCTGGAAGGCCGCGCGCACGCCCCCGAGGGCGAGGACTGGGACGCTGCGGTCGCCTACTGGAAGACGTTGCGCTCCGACGACGACGCCGTCTTCGACGCCGAGGTCGTCATCGACGCCGCCGGACTCGCGCCGTTCGTCACCTGGGGCACCAACCCGGGCCAGGGCTCGCCGCTGTCGGCCAGCGTCCCCGACCCTGCTTCGTACGAGGACGCTTCGGAGCGCTTCGCCGCCGAAAAGGCCCTGGAGTACATGGGGTTGACCGCCGGGCAGCCGCTGCGCGAGATCAAGGTCGACACGGTCTTCGTAGGTTCGTGCACCAACGGCCGCATCGAGGACCTGCGGGCCGCCGCCGCCCTGATGGACGGCCGCAAAGTCGCCGACGGCGTACGGATGCTGATCGTCCCCGGTTCCGTCCGGGTGGCGCTCCAGGCCATCGAGGAGGGTCTGGACAAGGTGTTCACCGCCGCCGGGGCCGAATGGCGGCACGCCGGCTGCTCGATGTGCCTGGGCATGAACCCGGACCAGCTGGCGCCCGGTGAGCGCTCCGCGTCCACCTCCAACCGCAACTTCGAGGGCAGGCAGGGCAAGGGCGGCCGTACCCACCTGGTGTCGCCGCAGGTCGCCGCCGCCACCGCCGTGCTGGGCCACCTGGCCGCGCCCGCGGACCTGTCCGACGTCCCGACGCTCGTGGAGGCCTGATCACCATGGCCATGGAAGCTTTCACCGCACACACCGGCCGGGCCGTCCCGCTGCGCCGCAGCAACGTCGACACCGACCAGATCATCCCCGCCCACTGGCTGAAGAAGGTCACGCGCGACGGGTTCGAGGACGGGCTCTTCGAGGCCTGGCGCAAGGACCCGGAGTTCGTGCTCAACCGCCCCGAGCGCGAAGGCGCCACGGTGCTGGTCGCCGGACCGGACTTCGGTACCGGCTCCTCGCGCGAGCACGCCGTCTGGGCCCTCCAGAACTACGGCTTCAAAGCCGTGATCTCCTCGCGGTTCGCGGACATCTTCCGGGGCAACTCGCTCAAGAACGGCCTGCTGACCGTCGTACTGGACCAGAAGACCGTGGACGCGCTCTGGGACCTGGTCGAGGAGGACCCCGCGGCGGAGATCACCGTGGACCTCGAGGACCGTCAAGTCCGCGCAGGAAGCATTACGGCTGATTTTGAGCTTGACGAAAACGCTCGCTGGCGCCTGCTGAACGGTCTCGACGACATCAGCATCACCCTCCAGAACGAGCCGTCGATCGCCGCCTACGAGGCTTCAAGGCCCTCGCACAAGCCCAGTACTGTGCAGCTCTGACGCTCTTCCTTCACTCCGTTGCCCCCTGCCGCCCGCGGTGGGGGGCACCGTCATGTTTGGGCCCCAACTCCGGTGGTACGCGAGGGACATGACGATCGTGCCGCAGCTGTCCAGGGCTCCTTTAGGACGTCCGGATGCCGTTAGTTGCCCCCGCCGGAGGCGACAACTCGCCCCAGATGGCACAATCGGTGCATGGAACGCGACAGCCAACTCGAGCTCTACGGGGCGGTCGCGGGTCGCTTGAAAGAAGCACACACAAGGGTGCGCACACTGCAAGTCCCGGAGGGCGTACGGATGGCGCTGAGCCGGAAGCTGCTGGTCATAACGGCCGCGGCGAAACACGATCTCGCCGATGCGGCAAGGCGCCTGGACAGGTTGATGAAGGACCTCGACGAGGGTCGAATCCCCGAAGGCGACTGAGACCTGTGGAACTCCCGCCGGTCTACTTCGTTGCGGCACTAGGGTGATTAGCCCGTTTCGTGTTTGATTTGCGGTATATATCTGCCTAACGTGCGAAAAAGCTTGAACACATTCGTTCTGGCAATGTCTCCGAAGGGGAAGACGTGAACAAGGCGCAGCTCGTAGAAGCGATTGCAGACAAGGTCGGCGGCCGTCAGCAGGCCGCGGACGCGGTCGACGCGGTACTCGACGCGATCGTCCGTGCAACGGTCGCAGGCGACCGCGTGTCGGTCACCGGCTTCGGATCGTTCGAGAAGGTTGAGCGTCCCGCCCGTTACGCCCGCAACCCGCAGACGGGCGAGCGGGTACGGGTCAAGAAGACCTCGGTTCCGCGCTTCCGCGCCGGTCAGGGCTTCAAGGACCTGGTCAGCGGCTCGAAGAAGCTCCCCAAGGGTGGCGAGGTCGCCGTCAAGAAGGCGCCCAAGGGCAGCCTTTCCGGCCCGCCCCCCACCATTGCCAAGGCAGCGGCCAAGAAGGCCGCCACCAAGCGCGCCGCGGCCAAGAAGACGACCCCGGCGAAGAAGGCGACTCCCGCCAAGAAGACCACCGCCACGGCCGCGAAGAAGGCGACCCCGGCCAAGAAGGCCACGGGCGCCGCGAAGAAGACCACCGCGACCGCCAAGAAGACGACGGCGGCGGCCAAGAAGACGGTCGGCGCGAAGAAGGCCACGCCCGCCGCCAAGAAGACCGCCGCGAAGACGACCGCGCCGGCCAAGAAGGCCACCGCGAAGAAGGCGCCGGCCAAGAAGGCCACGGCCCGCAAGACCACCGCGAAGAAGACCGCCGCCGGGAAGTAGGAGCGGCAGCAAGGAGTCACGCGCCGGGCCGGGCTCCCTCCGGGGAGCCCGGCCCGCGGTGTGCCCGCGAACGCCCCTGACCGGCGCTTACGGCACGACCCCGGCCCTCGGCCGGTGTTTTCGGCACACCCGTGAGCCCGGTGTTCCGGGCACGCCCTGAGCCGTGACCGGCGTTGTACGCGGCACGCCCTGAGCCGCGCCGGTGTCTTCGGCCGCCAGAGCCGTGGCCCGCCGTTGGCCCGCCTCCCTGGTGCCACCGTGAGCTGGGCGTGGCCGGGCCTGGCCGGCGCCCCGAGCACCCGCCCGCGAAAAGCCCCGCCCGGCCCTCAGAAGGTCTGCAGCGTCACCAGCGTGATGCGCAGGTCCGCGCCCTCGCCCTCGCCCTCGATGCGCACCCGCTGCCCGGGGCGCAGCAGCCGCAGGCCGCCCGCGTCGAACGCCGTGGCGTCGAAGTCCACCGGGGTGCCGTCGTCGAGCAGCACACTGCCGCTGCGGGTCTCGGAGTCGTACGTGTACGCGGTCGCCTGCATGACCGCAGCGTATCTGCCGGCGACCGCCGCGCTCAGCCGGGCCGTGCGCGGGCCCACGCCGAGCGCCAGCGCCGCCCGCAGATCGTCCCCGGTGTCCACGTCCCGGCGTACGGAATCGACCCCGTCGAGCGGTATTTCCCGGGCTCCGGCGGCCGAATGCCGGGCGCGCGAAGGGCCGCCGAAGAACGGCGCCAATTCCACCCCCGGCGCCGCGGAAAGCAGCGTCGTACCGATTCCGGTGGCATCCGCCAGAAATGCGCGCGGAAATTCGGCCGCGTAATCGAGCACCTGCCGCAATTCCGCCGGCCGCAGCGCGGGAAGATCCGCATTCAGCGCCGCGACGGGAGCGCCGGGCCGCACCGCGCGCACGGTGCGCGCCCCGTGCGCCAGCGCGGCGTTGAGACCGGCGGCCGGGGTGTCCGGCGCGATGCGCGCGCCCAGGGCGGCCAGGGCCGCGCCCGCCGGGCCGTCGTCCGTGACGACCACCACATCCCGCACGGCCGCACAGGCCAGCGCGGCGGCCACGGTGTCCTCGGCGAAGGCCAGCGCCAGCCTGCGGCGCAACGCGTCGCCCGCCGAGGGGGCGAGCCTGCTCTTGGCCAGCAACAGGGGCTTGAGGGGCACCACCAGCGACCAGGGAGCGTTCCCGAGCGTGTTCAGCGGCCAGCCCTCCGTCCCGTGCGCGTGGGGGCCCATTGTGGCCTGCTCGTACGGCGGGCAGGGGCTCCGGGGGCCGTGCCGGGGCGTACGGTGTTCTCGACAGACAGGGGACCTGGCGCGACACTTGTGCGGCTGACCAGGCACATGTGCACAAGCAGCCCGGTCCTAGAGGAAGGTGTCCGAGTGTCCCGCCGCAGAATCGGCTTCTGGTACCGCCTGGCAGCGGTCATCGCTAAACCGCCGCTGGTGGTTCTGTTCAAGCGGGACTGGCGCGGAATGGAGCACATTCCGGCCGAGGGCGGATTCATCACCGCGGTCAATCACAACTCGTACCTCGACCCGCTCTCCTACGGGCACTTCCAGTACAACACGGGACGTGTTCCGCGCCTGCTGGCCAAGGCCGGACTCTTCAAGACCCCGTTCGTCGGGATGATGCTGCGCGGCACGGGCCAGATCCCCGTCTACCGCGAGACCACCAACGCGCTCGACGCCTTCCGCGCCGCCGTGTCCGCCATCGAGCGCGGCGAATGCGTCGCCTTCTACCCCGAGGGCACGCTCACCCGCGACCCCGACATGTGGCCCATGGCCGGCAAGACCGGAGCGGCGCGGGTGGCCCTCATGACGAAGGCCCCCGTCATCCCGGTCGCCCAGTGGGGCGCCAACTTGGCGATGCCGCCGTACGCCAAGGAGAACAAGCTCCGGCTGTTCCCGCGCAAGACGCTTCAGGTGCAGGCGGGCCCGCCGGTCGACCTGAACCGGTTCTACGACAAGGAACCGACGCCCGACGTGCTGCGCGAGGCGACCGAGGCCATCATGTCCGCCATCACGGAGCAGCTCGCCGACCTGCGCGGCGAGCCCGCACCCGCCCAGCCGTACGACCACCGCATGGCCCGCGCGCAGCAGCGGCGCAAGGCCGAGGGAGAGAACGCGAAGTGACACGCCAGCCGGTCAAGGCGGCCGTATTCGGAACAGGCTCCTGGGGCACGGCCTTCGGCATGGTGCTGGCCGACGCGGGCTGCGACGTGACCCTCTGGGGCCGCCGCGCCGAAGTCGCCGACGCCATCAACAACGGCCGTACGAACCCCGACTATTTCCCCGGCGTCGAACTGCCCGCCTCGCTGCGGGCCACCACCGACGCCGCCGAGGCCGCCGAGGACGCCGACTTCACGGTCCTCGCCGTCCCCTCCCAGACGCTGCGCGCCAACCTGGCCGCCTGGGCGCCGCTGCTGCCCGCCGACACCGTCCTCGTCTCCCTCATGAAGGGAGTCGAACTCGGCACCGCCAAGAGGATGAGCGAGGTCGTCGAGGAGGTCGCCAAGGTGCCCGCCGAACGGGTCGCCGTGGTCACCGGCCCCAACCTCGCCAAGGAGATCGTCGCCCGGATGCCCGCCGCCGCGGTCGTCGCCTGCAGCGACGAGTCGGTGGCCATGAGGCTCCAGTCGGTCTGCCACACCCCGTACTTCCGCCCGTACACCAACACCGACGTCGTCGGCTGCGAGCTGGGCGGCGCCGTCAAGAACGTCATCGGCCTCGCCGTCGGCATCGCGGACGGCATGGGCCTCGGTGACAACGCCAAGGGCTCCCTCATCACCCGCGGCCTCGCCGAAACCACGCGCCTCGGCCTGGCGATGGGCGCCGACCCGCTCACCTTCGCGGGCCTCGCGGGCCTCGGCGACCTGGTCGCCACCTGCTCGTCGCCCCTCTCGCGCAACCACACCTTCGGCACCAACCTGGGCCGCGGGATGACGCTCGAAGAGACCATCGCGGTCACCCGGCAGACCGCCGAGGGCGTCAAATCCTGCGAGTCGGTGGCCGATCTGGCCCGCCGGCACGGCGTCGACATGCCGATCACGGACACGGTCGTCGACATCGTCCACCACGGGAAGCCGCCGATCGTCGCCCTCAAGGAGCTCATGTCGCGCAGCGCCAAGCCCGAGCGCCGCTGATCCCGCTCCGCGCCTCCCGCACCCCTGCCCCGGGGTGCGAGGCGCGGCGGCCGCGGGGGCCGGGCAGCACGCCGCGCCCGCGCCCGCACTCCCCGGCGGCGGATGTGCACGGTACTCTCAACGCGATATGAGCAGCGAGAACCTCCCCCAGAGCCCCGCGCAGGAGCCCCGCAAGCCGCGGGTGGCCGTCGTCTTCGGCGGCCGCAGCTCCGAGCACGCCATCTCGGTCGTCACGGCCGGCGCCGTACTGCGGTCCATCGACCGCGAGAAGTACGACGTACTGCCCATCGGCATCACGACGGACGGCCGCTGGGCGCTGACCGCCGACGAGCCCGACCGGATGGCCATCGCCGACCGGACCCTGCCGAACGTCGAGGACCTCGCCGAATCGGCCGAGGGCGGCGTGGTGCTCTCCGTCGACCCGGGCAACCGCGAAGTCGTCTACAGCGAGCCGGGCTCGGTGCCCAAGGCGCTGGGCGAGGTCGACGTCGTCTTCCCCGTGCTGCACGGCCCGTACGGCGAGGACGGCACCCTCCAGGGCCTGCTGGAGCTGTCCGGCGTCCCGTACGTCGGCTCCGGCGTGCTCTCCTCGGCCGTCGGCCAGGACAAGGAGTACATGAAGCGGGTGTTCGTCTCCTTCGGGCTGCCCGTCGGCCCGTACGAGGTCGTCCGCCCCCGTGAGTGGGAGACCGACCCCGCCGCCGCGCGCAAGAAGATCGTCGACTTCGCCGGCGAGCACGGCTGGCCGCTCTTCGTGAAGCCCGCCCGCGGCGGCTCCTCGATGGGCATCACCAAGGTCGACGACCTCTCCGGCCTCGACGAGGCGGTCGAGGAGGCCCGGCGGCACGACCCCAAGATCCTCGTCGAGTCGCTGCTGCGCGGCCGCGAGATCGAGTGCGGCGTGCTGGAGTTCGAGGACGGGCCGCGCGCGAGCGTGCCGGCCGAGATCCCGCCGGTCACCTCCCACGACTTCTACGACTTCGAGGCCAAGTACATCGACTCGGCGGCCGGCCTCGTGCCCGCCCCCCTGACCGAGGAGCAGACCGCCGAGGTGCGGCGGCTCGCGGTCGAGGCGTTCGACGCGGCGGCCTGCGAGGGCCTGGTGCGCGCGGACTTCTTCCTGCTCGACAGCGGGGAGTTCGTGATCAACGAGATCAACACCATGCCGGGCTTCACGCCGATCTCCATGTACCCGCGGATGTGGCAGGAGACCGGGGTGTCCTACCCGGCCCTCGTCGACCTGCTGATCCAGGCCGCACTGCGCCGCCCGACGGGCCTGCGCTAGCACCACGCGCCGGACAGCCCGCACCGCCCGGAGCCGGGCGCTACAGGCTGTCCGGCACCGTCTTCTTCACCGGCGCCGCGAAGGCCGCCAACGGCGTCACGTCGTGGGCGTACTTCGCGGGCAGGGTCACCTCGACATAGGCGTCGCGATACGTCGTGGTGAACCGCGGACTGCCGTCCTCCTGGCGCTCCAGCAACCAGTTGACGCCGTCCGCCTCCACCCCCTGCGACGCCGCGTCGCTCATCTTCTCGGGTCGCGGGACGCCGCAGCGCAGTACGATCGCCGGATCTCCCCACACGGCGGTGAGGTCCGACTCCGGGTCGGCGGTGCGCCGCTCAAGACCGTCGACGGTCTCCGGCAGCTCGCGGTGCAGCGCCCGGCACACCCCGGCCTCTTCCGAGGACGGGGCGGGAACCGCGACCGCCACGGCGTCGTCCGTGAGGGAGCAGCCGGCGACAGCGAGGAGCAGGGCGGCGCACGAGAGCACCGGGACCGGCGCGTACGACGAAAGCCGACGTGAAGAGGAAGTCACCGGCCAAGAGTAGACGGGGGCTAGATGTGCACGACCGGGCAGGTCAGAGTGCGGGTGATGCCGTCCACCTGCTGGACCTTGGCGACCACCAGGCGGCCGAGATCGTCGACCGTGTCGGCCTGGGCGCGGACGATCACGTCATAGGGTCCGGTCACGTCCTCGGCCTGGATCACTCCCGGAATCTTGCCGATGGTCTCGGCGACGGACGACGCCTTGCCCACCTCGGTCTGAATGAGGATGTACGCCTGTACCACGGAACCTCCAGGGCGGCCACGAGGATCATGTGGGAGATAAAGAGACGCCACCGTATCGCGTCGTCGCGGGCAGCGGGGAGACCTGCGCGGCCGTCGGCGCACGGAGCGTGGCGTACGGAGACCAGAAGTTGACGTATGTGTTGACGGTACCTACAGCAGTGATGGCTCGCGACCGCAAGCGCACTGGGGCAGAAGGGGCACATCCATGAAGGGCACTGTGGGCGAACTGGGGGAGTTCGGGCTCATCCGAGAGCTCACCTCCCGGCTCACCTCCACCCCGGCGGTTCGGCTGGGGCCCGGCGACGACGCCGCCGTCGTGGCCGCACCCGACCGGCGGGTCGTGGCGAGTACGGACATCCTGCTCGAAGGACGTCACTTCCGGCGCGACTGGTCGACGGCGTACGACGTGGGCCGCAAGGCGGCGGCCCAGAACCTCGCCGACATCGCCGCCATGGGGGCGGTGCCGACCGCGCTGCTCCTCGGCCTCGTCGTCCCGGCCGAACTCCCGGTGAGCTGGCCGACCGAGCTGATGGACGGCATCAGGGACGAGTGCGCGGTGGCGGGCGCCGCCGTCGTCGGCGGTGACGTCGTACGCGGCGAGACCATCACCGTGGCGATCACCGCGCTCGGCGACCTGCGCAACCACGAGCCGGTGACGCGCTCGGGGGCGCGGCCCGGCGACGTCGTCGCCGTCACCGGCTGGCTGGGCTGGTCGGCGGCGGGCCTGGCCGTCCTCTCGCGCGGTTTCCGCTCCCCGCGCGCCTTCGTCGAGGCGCACCGGCGACCCGAACCGCCGTACCACGCGGGCCCCGCCGCGGCCGGGCTCGGCGCGACCGCCATGACGGATGTCAGCGACGGGCTGGTCGCCGACCTCGGGCACATCGCCGAGGCCAGCAAGGTGCGCATCGACCTGCGGTCCGGGCTGATCGACATCCCCACGCAGATGTCGGACATCGGGCAGGCGGTCGGCGTGGACCCCCTCCAGTGGGTGCTGACCGGGGGAGAGGACCACGCGATCGTGGCGACGTTCCCGCCGGACACGAAACTGCCCGCCCGCTGGAAGATCATCGGCGAGGTCCTCAACCCGTCGGCGCTGCCCCAGGTGACGGTCGACGGGGCGCCGTGGACCAGCAAGGGCGGCTGGGACCACTTCGGCGACATCGAGACCGGTCCGTAGGCCCGCTCCGGCCGCCGGGCGTACTAGATTCGCCCGTATGCGAATACTTCCCTGCGTTCTCACCGTCGCCGGATCGGACTCCGGCGGCGGTGCCGGCATCCAGGCCGACCTCAAGACGATGCTGGCGCTGGGCGTGCACGGCATGAGCGTGCTCACCGCGGTGACGGCGCAGAACTCCCTCGGTGTGCAGGGCGCCTGGGACCTGCCGGTGGAGGCCGTACGCGCCCAGTACCGCAGCGTCGTCGACGACATCGGCGTACAGGCCGTGAAGACCGGGATGCTCTCCTCGGCCGGACTCGTCGAGACGGTCGCCGACCTCCTCGCCGGCACCGACGCCCCGGTGGTCGTGGACCCGGTCGGCGTCTCCAAGCACGGCGATCCGCTGCTCGCCACGTCCGCCCTGGACTCCGTGCGGACGAAGCTCCTGCCCACGGCGACCGTCGCCACCCCGAACCTCGACGAGGTGGCCCAGCTCACCGGCGTACGGGTGGAGTCCGAGGCCGGACTGCGGCGGGCGGCCGGCGCGCTCCTCGAATTCGGCCCGCGCTGGGTCCTCGTCAAGGGCGGCCACCTGCCCGGCGACGCCGTGGACCTCCTCACGGACGGGTCCGAGGAGCACTGGCTCAGGGCCCCCCGTCACGACAACCGGCACACGCACGGGACCGGCTGCACACTGGCGTCCGCGATCGCCTCCGGGCTCGCCAAGGGCCTCGACGTGCCGCAGGCCGTGTCCGCCGCCAAGGAGTACGTGACCGAGGCGATCGCCGCCGGGTTCGCGCTCGGGGCCGGCATCGGGCCGGTCGACCACGGCTGGCGGCTCAGGAACAGCCCCGCGGTGTGACGCCGGTCGCGGCCCTCCCGGGGGCCGCGCGGGCACCCCACGGGCGCCGGCGATAGCACGCGCGGGCACTCCACGCGCGCGGGCACAAAAAAGAACCGGCCCACCACGAGGGTGGACCGGTTCTCAAGCAACCAGCTAGGTGGCCGCGCTTCGCATACGTCAGCGCGAGACCTTGCCGGCCTTGATGCACGAGGTGCAGACGTTGAGCCGCTTCGGCGTCCGACCGACCACTGCACGCACGCGCTGGATGTTGGGATTCCAGCGACGGGACGTACGGCGGTGCGAGTGCGAAATGTTGTTGCCGAAGCCCGGCCCCTTGCCGCAGACGTCGCAGTTGGCAGCCACGGGTCACTCCAAAGACTTCAGATGCACTTACAGTGGATCCCGGCATGCCGGGATCGAAGAATCGAGTGGCGTAGCCGGGGGAATGGCCCGATTCTCATCGGGCAACCGGAGCAGCATACATCGCCTGCTCCCGTAGAACGAAACTACCACGGTCGCGGAGGCTTCCCGCCCCGTCCCCCCGCGCCCGCCCCCGCCACCCGGGCGGCGCACCGCGCGACTACCCTGCGGTGCAACCCGCTCTCAAGGAGGACGCCAGGTGCCGCAGACCCTCGACGCCGTCGCGGTACGCACCTGGTGCTCGCTGGCCCTGGAGGCCCTCGGCAGAGCCCGCGAGGAGATCGACGCGATCAACGTCTATCCGGTCGCGGACGGGGACACCGGCACGAATCTCTACCTGACCGTGGAATCCGCCGTCCAGGCCGTCGAGGCGGTCTTCACCGCCCACGAGACGGTCACCGGCGCCGACGCCTCCGCCCCCGCCCTCTCGGACGCGGTACGGGCCATGGCGCACGGCGCGCTCATCGGCGCCCGGGGCAACTCCGGAACCATCCTGGCCCAGCTGCTGCGCGGCATGGCGCAGGTGCTCTCCGGTCGGGCGGCGGACGCCGAGGCCCTGCGCCAGGCCCTGCGGGCCGCGGCCGAATCCGCGTACCAGGCGGTCGCGCACCCCGTCGAGGGCACCGTCCTCACCGTCGCCACGGCGGCGGCCGAGGCCGCCGGGCGCACAGCGGGGGACACCACCGAGGTCGTGCGCGCGGCCTACGAAGGGGCGCGCACGGCGCTGGACGCGACCCCGCACCAGCTCGCGGTCCTCGGCCGCGCGGGCGTGGTCGACGCGGGCGGCCGGGGCCTGGTCGCCGTCCTCGGCGCGCTGGTGGAGGCCGTCTCGGGAGAGGCCGTCGCCGTACGCGGGCGTCAGGCGCCGGCGCCGCTGCCCGTGGGCGACGACTGCCCCGCGGACGCGGAATGGGCGGACACCGCGGGGGAGGGCGGCCCGGCGTTCGAGGTCATCTACCTGCTGGAGGCCGACGACGAGGCGGTGGCCCGGCTGCGGGCCCGGCTCGACGGGCTGGGGGACTCGCTGGTGGTCGTCGGCGGCGACGGCCTGTGGAACGTCCACGTGCACGTGGACGACGCGGGCGCGGCGGTGGAGGCCGGAGTGGAGGCCGGCCGCCCGTACCGCATCCGCATCACGCACTTCGCCGCCGACCGGGGCGCCCCGCCCCGGCAGCGGGCCCAGCGGGCGGTCGTCGCCGTGGTGCCCGGCGAGGGGCTCGCGGGCCTCTGCGAGGAGGCCGGCGCGACGACCGTGCTCGCGCGCCCCGGGGAGCCGCCCGCGAGCGGCGAGCTGGCGGAGGCGATCCGGCGCGCGCACGCCCGGGAGGTCGTCCTGCTGCCGAACGACGCCGACCTGCGGCACACGGCGGCGGCCGCCGCCGAGCAGGTACGTACCGAGGGCGTGCGGGTCGCCCTCATCCCGACCCGGGCGGCGGTCCAGGGCATCGCGGCCCTGGCCGTCCACGAACCGGAGCGGCGCTTCGACGAGGACGTCGTGGCGATGACCTCGGCGGCCGGTGCCACCCGCTACGGCGAACTCACCGTCGCCGAACGGCAGTCGTGGACGACGGCCGGCATCTGCCAGGCGGGTGACGTGCTCGGCCTGATCGACGGTGACGTGGCCGTCATCGACTCCGACCTGCGGGCGGCGGCCCGCACGGTCCTGGACCGGATGCTGGCGGCCGGCGGCGAGATGGTGACGCTCGTCCTCGGCGAGGAGGCGCCGGCCGGCCTCGCGGAGAGCCTGGAGACGTACGTGCGCGAGTCGCACCTCGCGGTGGACACCGTGACGTACGACGGGGGCCGCCAGTCGTCCCCCCTGCTCATCGGCGTCGAATAGCGCGTTCCGCCGCGCCCCCCCGCCGCGCCGGGACGGCGTCCATGCGGGGGAACGTCGCCCGTTGTCAGTGGCGTGGTGTGCAATGGATCCGTGCCCGCGCTCGACGAACCACTCAAGAAGACGCTCGGCGGCACCACCGCGAAGGTGATGGCCGAGCACCTCGACCTGCACACGGTCGGTGACCTGCTGCACCACTACCCCCGGCGGTACGCCGAACGCGGCGAGCTGACCCAGCTCGCCGACCTGCCGCTCGACGAGCACGCCACCGTCGTGGCGCAGGTCGCCGACGCCCGGGTTCTGCGGTTCAACAACGGCAAGGGCCAGCGCCTCGAGGTCACCCTCACCGACGGCAGCGGACGGCTCCAGCTGGTGTTCTTCGGCAAGTCGATCTACCACCACCAGAAGGAACTGCTGCCCGGCCGCCGGGGCATGTTCTCCGGCAAGGTCGGCATGTTCCGCAACATCCGCCAGCTCTCCCACCCGGCCTACGAGATGCTCGGCCAGGACAGCGGCGCGGACGCCGTCGAAGCCTGGGCGAACCAGCTGATCCCGCTGTACCCCGCCTGCGCCCAGATGGAGAGCTGGAAGATCGCCAAGACGGTCGACGTGGTCCTGGCCTCCATGGAGGCCACCGGCTGGCAGGAGATCGCGGACCCGCTGCCGCCCGCCCTGCGCGAGGGGCGCGGGCTCACCGACCTGCCCGACGCGTTCCGCAAGGTGCACCGGCCGCGCACCAAGGCGGACATCGCCGAGGCCAGGGACCGGCTGAAGTGGGACGAGGCGTTCGTCCTCCAAGTCGCGCTGGCCCGCCGCAGGTTCGCCGACACCCAACTCCCGGCCGTCGCCCGCAGGCCCGTCCCCGGCGGCCTGCTCGACGCGTTCGACGCGAAGCTGCCCTTCACCCTCACCGACGGCCAGCAGCGCGTCTCGAAGGAGATCTTCGACGACCTGGCCACCGAGCACCCCATGCACCGCCTGCTCCAGGGCGAAGTGGGCAGCGGGAAGACCATGGTCGCGCTGCGCGCGATGCTCGCCGTCGTCGACGCGGGCGGCCAGGCCGCGATGCTCGCGCCCACCGAGGTCCTCGCCCAGCAGCACCACCGGTCGATCACCGAGATGATGGGCGAGCTGGCCGAGGGCGGGCTGCTCGGCGGCGCCGAGCAGGGCACCAAGGTCGTGCTCCTCACCGGCTCCATGGGCATGCCCGCCCGCCGCCAGGCCCTGCTGGACCTGGTCACCGGGGAGGCCGGCGTCGTCATCGGCACCCACGCGCTGATCGAGGACAAGGTGAAGTTCCACGACCTCGGCCTCGTCGTCGTCGACGAGCAGCACCGCTTCGGCGTCGAGCAGCGCGACGCCCTGCGCTCCAAGGGCGCCCAGCCGCCGCACCTGCTCGTCATGACGGCCACGCCCATCCCGCGCACCGTCGCGATGACCGTCTTCGGCGACCTGGAGACCTCCGTCCTCGACCAGCTCCCGGCCGGCCGTTCACCCATCGCCACCCACGTCGTCCCCGCCAAGGACAAGCCGCACTTCCTCGCCCGCGCCTGGGAGCGCGTGCGCGAGGAAGTGGAGAACGGCCACCAGGCGTACGTCGTCTGCCCCCGCATCGGTGACGGCGAGGACGACGGGAAGCGGGCCGGGAAGAAGGCCGCGGCGGCCGAGGACGACCCCGAGAAGCGGCCGCCGCTCGCCGTCCTGGAGATCGCCGGACAGATCGCCGCCGGCCCTCTCCGCGGGCTGCGCGTGGAGGTTCTGCACGGCCGGATGCAGCCGGACGACAAGGACGACGTGATGCGCCGCTTCTCCGCGGGCGAGGTCGACGTCCTCGTGGCCACCACCGTCATCGAGGTCGGCGTGAACGTCCCCAACGCCACCGCCATGGTGATCATGGACGCCGACCGCTTCGGCGTGTCGCAGCTGCACCAGCTGCGCGGCCGGGTGGGCCGGGGCTCCGCCCCCGGCCTGTGCCTGCTGGTCAGCGAGATGCACGAGGCGAGCCCGGCCCGGGCCCGGCTGGCCGCCGTCGCCGCGACCCTCGACGGCTTCGAGCTCTCCCGCATCGACCTCGAACAGCGCCGCGAGGGCGACGTGCTGGGCCAGGCCCAGTCCGGCGTCCGGTCCTCCCTGCGGATGCTCGCCGTCATCGACGACGAGGAGGTCATCGTGGCGGCCCGCGAGGAGGCCGCCGCCGTGGTCGCCGCCGACCCCGAACTCGAACGGCTCCCCGAGCTGCGCACGGCCCTCGACGCCCTCCTCGACAAGGAGAGGGAGCAGTACCTCGACAAGGGCTGACAATGGGGGAGCAGCATCAGCGCACCCCCGTCCCGGCCCCACGACCCTAGGAACCGACACCCATGACCCGCGTGATCGCCGGCACGGCCGGCGGACGCCGCCTGGCCGTCCCGCCGGGCAACGGCACCCGCCCCACATCCGACCGCGCGCGCGAGGGCCTGTTCTCCACCTGGCAGTCGCTGCTCGGCACGCTGGAGGGCATCCGCGTGGCCGACCTGTACGCCGGCTCCGGCGCCGTGGGACTGGAGGCGCTGTCGCGCGGAGCCGCCCACGCCCTGCTGGTCGAGGCCGACAGCCGGGCCGCGCGCACGGTCCGGGACAACGTCCGCACGCTCGGCCTGCCGGGCGCCGAAGTCCGGTCGGGCAAAGCGGAGCAGATCGTGACAGGTCCGGCGCCCGAGACGCCGTACGACGTGGTGTTCCTCGACCCGCCGTACGCCGTCACCGACGACGATCTTCGGGAGATCCTCCTCACACTCCGCACTCAGGGCTGGCTAGCGGGCGACGCCGTCGCCACCGTGGAGCGCAGCACAAGAGGTGGAGCGTTCAACTGGCCCACGGGATTCGAACCCCTGCGGGCCCGTCGCTACGGCGAGGGCACGCTTTGGTACGGTCGCGCCGCCTCTACGTGCGAAGACGCACGATGACCGGACCGGAGAGCGAGGGACCACCGATGCGCCGCGCAGTCTGTCCCGGGTCATTCGACCCGATCACCAATGGACATCTCGACATCATTGCCCGCGCCTCCAAGCTGTACGACGTCGTACACGTCGCGGTGATGATCAACCAGTCGAAGCAGGGGCTGTTCACCGTGGAGGAGCGGATCGACCTGATCCGCGAGATCACCGCCGAATTCGGCAACGTCCAGGTCGAGGCCTTCCACGGCCTCCTCGTCGACTTCTGCAAGCAGCGCGACATCCCGGCCATCGTGAAGGGCCTGCGCGCGGTCAGCGACTTCGACTACGAGCTCCAGATGGCCCAGATGAACAACGGCCTCTCGGGCGTCGAGACCCTGTTCGTCCCCACCAACCCCACCTACAGCTTCCTCTCCTCCAGCCTGGTCAAGGAGGTCGCGGCCTGGGGCGGCGACGTCTCCCACCTGGTCCCCCCGAGGGTGCTCGGCGCGCTCACCGAGCGCCTGTCGAAGAAGTGACGACCTGACGGAGCGTCACCAGGTGTCGGACCGGGGCCCACTGCCCGTACAGTCGTCCCGTCCGTCTCCAGCCGGAAGAACAGGTGGCGAGCACACGGTGGACGTGCAGAAGAAGCTCGACGAGATCGTCGAGGCGGTCGGCAGCGCCCGGTCCATGCCCATGTCGGCCTCGTGCGTGGTCAACCGCGCCGATCTGCTCTCGATGCTCGACGAGGTGCGCCAGGCCCTGCCCGGCTCCCTCGCGCAGGCCCAGGAGCTCATCGGCGGCCACCAGCAGATGGCCGAGCAGGCCCGCCAGGAGGCCGAGCGGATCATCGAGTCGGCCCACGCCGAGCGCGCTTCCCTCATCTCCGGCACGGAGGTCGCCCGCCGTTCCCAGGAGGAGGCCGACCGCATCCTCGCCGAGGCCCGCCGCGACGCGGAGGAGATCCGCGCCGAGGCCGACGAGTACGTCGACTCCAAGCTGGCGAACTTCGAGGTCGTCCTCACCAAGACCCTCGGCTCCGTCGACCGCGGCCGCGAGAAGCTGCTGGGCCGGGGCCCCGGGCTCGACGACCAGGGGTACGCCGACGAGGAGGCCCCGGAGCGCAGCCACGACCCGGAGACCCTCAGGCAGCGCGCGGACGAGTACGTCGACACCAAGCTCGGCGCCTTCGAGGCCGTGCTCTCCAAGACCCTCGAAGCGGTCGGCCGCGGCCGGCAGAAGCTGCACGGACGGGTGGCGACGGACGAGCTCGGCGCGCACATGCTGGCCCAGGACGAGGCGGGCCGGCAGCACACCAGCGACGCGGACTTCCTCGCCGACCTGGCCGAGCCGCACGCGGCCGCGCCGGCGCCCGAGCAGCCGCAGCCCCCGCAGATCCCCGCGCAGCAGCCGTACGACCCGTACGCCTACCAGCAGCCGACGCAGCAGCAGGACCCCTACGCGTACCAGCAGCCCCAGGACCCGTACGCCGCCCAGCAGCCCGATCCGTACGCCTACCAGCAGGACCCCTACGCGTACCAGCAGCAGGGCTACGACCAGGGCCAGAGCCAGGGCTACGGCGGGCAGCCGCAGCCGGGCGGGCACGTGCCGCAGCAGCAGGGCGGGCTCGACGAGACCAGCCTGTTCGACACCGGCATGATCGATCTCGACCGGCTGCGGGAGTACGAACAGGGGCGCTAGCCGCCGATTGGGCCCTGAGCGAAGCGTCAAGTATCCTGGCTCTTCGGTCGCGCGTATGCCCGCGATCACGGCTGCCCGCTTCGCGTTCCGCGACGGCGACACGGCGGCCCACCACACGATCCGAAAGCAGGAAGTCCCCTGAACGCCCACCTCGACCACCGCAACCCCCTCGTGTTCGACACACACGAGCTGGGCCGGCGTCCCGGTGCGCTCCAGCGGCTGACCCGCTCGGTGGGCGCCCCCAAGGACCTCGGTCTCGACGGGGTCATCGGAGTGCCCCAGGGCGCACCGGTGGAACTCAGGCTCCGCCTCGAATCCGTCATGGAAGGGGTGCTCGTCACAGGCACCGCCCGTGCGACGGCCGAGGGGGAGTGCGTAAGGTGTCTGGAGCCGCTGGAGCTGGACGTTGCAGCGGACTTCCAGGAGATGTTCTCGTACCCTGCCGCCGATGACCGGGGCCGCTCCAAAGCGGAACCGGCCGACGACGACGAGGACGACGAGGACAGGCTCTACCTCGAGGACGGTCTTTTCGACCTCGAGCCCGTGCTGCGTGATGCGGTGGTGCTCGCACTGCCGATGCAGCCGGTGTGCCGGGAGGACTGCCCCGGCCTGTGCCCGCAGTGCGGGATCAGGCTGGACGAGAATCCCGATCACAACCATGACGCCGTCGACATTCGATGGGCGGCACTGCAAGGACTCGCCGGGACCAACCAGGACGGCGAGAAGGACAACATTGGCGACGCCGCCGAGTCGGGCGTCGACGAGAAGCAGGAGAAGTAGCCGTGGCTGTTCCGAAGCGGAAGATGTCGCGCAGCAACACGCGCCACCGCCGGTCGCAGTGGAAGGCTGCGGTCCCCACCCTGGTTTCGTGTGAGCGTTGCCAGGAGCCGAAGCTCCAGCACATCGCGTGCCCGAGCTGCGGCACGTACAACAAGCGCCAGGTCCTCGAGGTCTGAGCGGCTGGTGAGAGGCACGATGTCTGACGCCAAGGCGGACAACGCCAAGAAGCCGGCGGAGAACACGGCCTCGTCCCACACGCTTCTGGAAGGGCGGCTCGGGTATCAGCTCGAGTCCGCCCTTCTGGTGCGCGCGCTGACCCACCGTTCGTACGCGTACGAGAACGGCGGCCTGCCCACCAACGAGCGTCTGGAGTTCCTCGGGGACTCCGTGCTCGGCCTGGTGGTCACGGACACGCTGTACCGGACCCACCCCGATCTGCCGGAAGGCCAGCTGGCCAAACTGCGGGCCGCGGTGGTCAACTCTCGTGCACTCGCGGAGGTGGGCCGCGGCCTCGAACTCGGCTCCTTCATCCGGCTCGGCCGGGGCGAAGAGGGCACGGGTGGCAGGGACAAGGCATCCATCCTCGCCGACACCCTCGAAGCGGTGATCGGCGCGGTCTATCTCGACCAGGGTCTCGGAGCCGCATCGGAACTGGTGCACCGGCTCTTCGATCCGCTGATCGAGAAGTCTTCGAGCCTCGGTGCGGGCCTGGACTGGAAGACCAGTCTCCAGGAGCTCACCGCGAGCGAGGGCCTCGGCGTTCCCGAGTACCTCGTATCGGAGACCGGACCGGACCACGAGAAGACCTTCACTGCTGCTGCCCGCGTCGGTGGTGTCTCGTACGGCACCGGCACCGGCCGCAGCAAGAAGGAAGCGGAACAGCAGGCGGCGGAGTCCGCGTGGCGCGCGATTCGCGCGGACGCGGACGCACGCGCGGCGGCGGCCCCGGCCGTCGCCGAGGCGACCCCCGTGACGGCCACGGCCGACGAGGCCACGGAGTCGGCCCAGGCCGGCGCCTGACCCGCCCGAGCACCGTCCTCTGTGCCCCCTGCCGGAATCCGGCAGGGGGCACAGAGGTATGCTGCTGACGTGCCCGAACTCCCCGAAGTCGAAGTCGTACGACGCGGATTGGAGCGCTGGGTCACCGGCCGTACCGTCGCCGAGGTGCAGGTCCTGCACCCCCGGGCCGTACGCCGTCACCTCGCCGGCGGCGAGGACTTCGCCGCCCGTCTCCAGGGGCACCGCATCGGGGCCGCGCGCCGCAGGGGCAAGTACCTGTGGCTGCCGCTCGAAGACACCGCCGCCTCCGTCCTCGGCCACCTCGGGATGAGCGGTCAGCTCCTCGTACGGCCCGTAACCGCCCCCGACGAGAAGCACCTGCGCATCCGCGTCCGCTTCACGGACTCCGGCCACGACTTCGCCCCGGGCGGCCCCGGCACGGAGCTGCGCTTCGTCGACCAGCGCACCTTCGGCGGGCTCTCGCTGCACGACAACGCGCCGGACGGACTCCCCGACGTCATCGCGCACATCGCGCGCGACCCGCTGGACCCGGCCTTCGACGACGACGCCTTCTTCGCCGCCCTGCGCCTGCGCCGTACGACGGTCAAGCGCGCGCTGCTCGACCAGTCACTGATCAGCGGCGTCGGCAACATCTACGCGGACGAGGCGCTGTGGCGCGCGCGGTTGCACTACGAGCGCCCCACCGCGACCCTCACGCGCCCCCGGGCGGCCGAGCTCCTCGGCCACGCGCGGGACGTGATGAGCGCCGCGCTGGCCGTCGGCGGCACCAGCTTCGACAGCCTGTACGTCAACGTGAACGGCGAGTCCGGCTACTTCGAGCGGTCCCTGGACGCGTACGGGCGCGAGGACGAGCCCTGCCGGCGCTGCGGCACCGCGATGCGCAGGCGGCCCTGGATGAACCGCTCCAGTTACTTCTGCCCCCGCTGTCAGCGTCCGCCGCGCGTCTCGTCGTAACGGGCCCGCGCGCTCAGCACCTGCGGCATGCGCCCCTCCACCAGCTCGATCAGGGCCAGCAGCCGTCCGGCGACCTCCTGGCCCAGCGGCGTCAGCTCGTAGTCGACGCGCGGGGGATTGGTCGGCTGGGCGTGCCTGCTGACGAGCCCGTCGCGCTCCAGCGCGTGCAGCGTCTGGGACAGCATCTTCTCGCTCACGCCGTCCACCCGGCGGCGCAGCTCGCTGAAGCGCAGCGTGCCGCTCGCGCGCAGCGCGCCCAGCGTCAGACCGCCCCACCGCCCGGTCACGGCCTCCAGGGTGCCGCGCGAGGGGCAGCCCCGGGAGAACACGTCGAACTCCGGCTCGTCCCGGGTCTCCTGCGCCGTGTCGTCCATGCGGCCAGCATATCGCCGGAGCACTAACTGCGAGAAAGCGCTCGGGTGGCCCGGGTGCGGCCCCCTCGGTCGCGGGCGACACGCCGGAAGAGGAGACTCGACAACGAGGGCAACGTGATGGGGAGGCGTCTCATGGCTCAGACCACCGCCGACAAGAAGCCGCACACACCGTTCTTCTCCCGCCCCCGTGTCCGCCGCTTCATGCCGTTCGTCCTGATCACCGCGGTCACGCTGGTCTTCGTCTTCGAGAACCGCGCGAGCGTCAGGATCCGCCTCCTCATCCCGGAGGTGACCATGCCGCTGTGGGGTGCTCTCCTGATCGCCTGGGGCCTCGGCGTACTCGCCTGCGTACTCACCGCGCGTCGTCACCGTCACCGGCACACGCGAGCGCCGCACACCTGAACTGCCGCGGCCCCCGCCCCGGACGGCGCCTTCATCGCTTCGGCACTCGACTGCGCCGGCCCCGGCCCGAGCTGTGCCTTGTCGCTGTCGGGCCGGTGTCGACCTGTGTACTCAGAAACCGAAGTTCTGCGTCCACCAGGGGCCGCCCGGCGCCGTGTGCACGCCTACTCCCAGGGTCTTGAATTCGCAGTTCAGTATGTTCGCCCGGTGGCCCGCGCTGTTCATCCAGGCGTCCATCACGGCCTCGGCGTCGGCCTGGCCGCGTGCGATGTTCTCGCCGCCGAGACCGTCGATGCCCGCCTTCTCGGCGCGGTCCCAGGGGGTCGCCCCGTCGGGGTCGGTGTGGTCG
This sequence comes from Streptomyces sp. NPDC054887, assembly GCF_053610585.1. NCBI lineage: Bacteria > Bacillati > Actinomycetota > Actinomycetes > Kitasatosporales > Streptomycetaceae > Streptomyces > Streptomyces sp. NPDC054887. Next base: position 176,256 of record NZ_JBSGYQ010000003.1, read on the forward strand.
AAGAAGCCGCGGGTCGCCATGTCCTCGCTGAAGTCCTGGGCCAGCGCGCCGAGCGCCCTGTCGGCCCGTACCGGGGAGCAGCCGGCCGTCGCGCGCTCCTGGTTGACGAGCTTCAGTACGGCCGCCTCGGCGGCGGTCGCGGTGCCGGAGCCGGCGTCGTCCCCACCGCCGGTCTCGGGGACCTTCACGGACGGGGTGGGCACGACCCGCCGCGGCGGCGTGGTCTTCGGGGGCTCCGGCTTCTCGGTGCGCCGGTCGTCGGCGCTCTCCCGCCGGGGCGGCTTCGTGGACGGCTCGGCGGAGGGCTTGGGCGCGGACTTCGAGGGCTCGGACGGCTTGGCCGACGGGGTCTTCGACGGCGCGTGGGCCCGGTCGGTGTCCTGGGCGGCCGGGGTCGTCGCCCGGTCCGTGGGCCGCGCGGAGCTGCCGCCCTGCGTCTCCAGGCCGGCCGCGCCCTCGGCGCTGACCCGGTCGCCCGAGCCGCCGCTGATCGAGAAGTTCTCCCCGCCGGGAAGTACGCCGGAGGTGACGGCCACGGCGCCCAGGGCCACGGCGGCGGAGACGCCGAGCAGCCCCGTGCGCACGGGCGCCGCCCGCTTCTTCCTGCGGCGCGTACCCGTCTGGTACCGGCCTGCCGGTGCGTCCGCGTGGTCTGCTGCTACGGGTCCGGCGGCGGAGCGACGATGGCGTCCCATCTGCTGTGCCTTCCTGGTGCCTGCTCGACGTGGTCCGTCGATGCGTCTCACTCGAATGGGTGAGGCTTTATTTCGTCGGGACTGTACGCCATGACGCGTGGGGGCGAAGTGCCTCGTGTGCAATTGGCCCGTTAGCGTGCAGGCATGAACGAAGATGTACGGCTCACCGCCTGGGTGCGCGGCCGAGTACAGGGAGTGGGCTTCCGCTGGTTCACCAGGGCAAACGCTTTGGAGATCGGCGGCCTCGACGGCTTCGCGCTGAATCTGGAGGACGGCCGGGTGCAGGTCGTGGCCGAGGGCCCGCGTGAGAATTGCCACCGTCTGCTGGACTGGCTGCGCTCCGCCGACACTCCCGGGCGGGTGGACGGTGTGACCGAGATCTGGGGCACACCGCGCGGTGGTTATACCGGCTTCGCGATGCGTTGATCAATTCCGGTGCGGGGGGCGCCTCCGGCGCGTTCCACGCATGCCCGTGGCAAGCGCCTGGGACGGAAATGACCTGGTGGTTGCCAAGAAACAGTTGTCGTGGAAAGCTGCCGGAGTACGGATGATCTCTACGCCCCCAGGGCCCCGCAGATGAGGCGGCACCGCGCATGACGCGGCTGCGCGCCCCCGGGCTGCCCCGCGATACGGGGCGTGATCGTGTTGACCGTCAAACTTTTTGGTGAGACTCTGGAAGCCCCGCGCACCTTAGCTGTTTGGCATTGAGAACAACAGAGATGACAAGCACCGCGGGTGCGATTCCCTCACGACCCACCACCGCTTCGGTCGGTCACTCAGTGTGGAGGACCATCCATCATGGCAAAGGCGCTTCTCGGTTACGTCGGCGGCTCCGACCCGCGACTCCTCGCCGAGATGCGACGGCTTCAGCAGCGCGTCCAGGATCTTGAGTCCGAGCTCAACCGGATTCAGTCCGAGAACGACGCGCTGAGCGCCGCCGCTCACCACCGCGGAGATTCGCTGCTCGACAGCATCGACATCGACGTACCCCAGGCGGAGCCTGCGCTCACCTGACACGGCTCGTAGGAGAATCCGAGCCCGTCAGGCTGTCCGTATCAGCCGCTTGAGATCTGCTCAAGATCTAACAGCACGACATTGCAAGGGACGCTTCGGCGTCCCTTCTTTTTTCCCGCCCCTGTGTACACCTCTTCCCTTACCGTCTGATGTGCCCTGCACCTTCATGGGTGAAACCGGTGGTGAAAGGTAGAGTGCGGCGGTGCATCTCAAGGCCATGACTCTCCGCGGTTTCAAATCCTTCGCGTCGGCCACGACGCTGCGATTCGAACCGGGCATCACCTGCGTCGTCGGCCCCAACGGCTCGGGGAAGTCCAACGTCGTGGACGCCCTGTCGTGGGTGATGGGAGAGCAGGGGGCGAAGTCCCTGCGCGGCGGCAAGATGGAAGACGTGATCTTCGCAGGGACCACCGGGCGGCCGCCGCTCGGCCGGGCCGAGGTCTCCCTGACCATCGACAACTCCGACGGCGCGCTGCCCATCGAATACGCCGAAGTCACCATTACGCGGATCATGTTCCGCAACGGCGGCAGCGAATACCAGATCAACGGCGACACCTGCCGGCTGCTCGACATCCAGGAACTGCTCTCCGACTCCGGCATCGGGCGCGAGATGCACGTCATCGTCGGGCAGGGACAGCTCGACTCGGTGCTGCACGCCGATCCGATGGGACGCAGAGCGTTCATCGAGGAGGCCGCCGGCGTGCTCAAGCACCGCAAGCGCAAAGAGAAGGCGCTGCGGAAACTCGACGCGATGCAGGCGAACCTCTCGCGCATACAGGACCTGACCGGCGAACTGCGACGCCAGCTGAAGCCGCTCGGGCGGCAGGCGGCGGTCGCGCGGCGGGCCGCCGTCATCCAGGCCGACCTGCGCGACTCCCGGCTGCGCCTGCTCGCCGACGACCTGGTCGGGCTGCGCGAGGCGCTGCGCGCGGAGATCGCCGACGAGGCCGCGCTCAAGGAGCGCAAGGACGCCGCCCAGGCCCAGCTCCGGGCGGCACTCGCGCGGGAGGCGGAGCTGGAGGACGCGGTACGCCGCCTCGCTCCGCGACTCCAGCGGGCGCAGGAGACGTGGTACGAGCTGTCGCAGCTGGCGGAACGGGTGCGCGGCACGGTGTCGCTGGCCGACGCCCGGGTCAAGAGCGCGACGGCCCCCCAGGAGGAGGAGCGGCGCGGGCGCGACCCCGAGGACATGGAACGCGAGGCCGCACGGGTCCGGGAGCAGGAGGCGGAACTCGTAGCCGCGCTGGAGGCGGCGCGGCGGGCGCTGGAGGACACCTCCGGGCACCGGGCCGAGCTGGAGCGCGAACTCGCCGAGGAGGAGCGCAGGCTCAGGGACGCGGCCCGCGCGATCGCCGACCGGCGCGAGGGCCTCGCCCGGCTCAGCGGCCAGGTCAACGCGGCGCGCAGCCGTGCGGGTTCGGCGCAGGCGGAGATCGACAGGCTGGCCGCCGCCCACCGGGACGCCCAGGAGCGCGCCGCAGCCGCACAGGAGGAGTACGAGCAGCTCAAGGCCGAGGTGGACGGGCTGGACGCGGGCGAATCCGACCTCGCCGACCAGTACGAAGCCGCCCGGCGGGAGCTGGCCGGGGCGGAGGCCGGGCTCACGGCGGCCCGGGAGGCGGTCACCTCCGCCGAGCGCCGCCGGGCGGCGACCTCCGCCCGGCACGACGCACTGGCCCTGGGCCTGCGCCGCAAGGACGGCACGGGCGCGCTCCTCGCCGCACGGCCCGCACTGGCCGGGCTGCTCGGCCCGGCGGCGGACCTCCTGTCGGTCGCCCCGGGCTTCGAGGTGCCGGTCGCGGCGGCGCTGGGCGCGGCGGCCGACGCGATCGCGGTACGGGACCCGGCCACGGCGGCCGAGGCGATCCGCCTCCTGCGCAAACAGGACGCGGGCCGGGCGGTGCTGCTGCTGAGCGGGCCCGGTGACGACGCGGACGCGGGCGCCGAGGCCGGTCCCGGCGTGCCCGTGGCCGAGTTGCCGGGGCGGGCGTCACCGGAGGACGCGGCCGGCGCCGCGCGCCCCGGGGCGGTCCCCGGGCAGGCGGGCGTGCCCGGGAGCGAGGGAGCCGACGTACGTGGCGCGCCGGGTCCGAGCGGTGAGGCGGCTGCCGGCGTGAGCGACGTCGCCGCAGCGGTCGCCGGGGGAGCCGGGGCAGGCCGGGCGGCCGTCGCCGTGGCCGCGCCCCGGCCGGCCGGCGGCTCCCCGGCGCCGGTCGCCGAACTGGTGCGCGGCCCCGCCGCGCTCATGCCGGCCGTACGGCGGCTCGTCCGGGACATGGTCGTCGTCGGGACGCTGGAGGACGCCGAGGACCTGGTCACGGCCCACCCCCACCTGACCGCGGTGACCGCCGAGGGCGACGTCCTGGGGGCGTACTACGCGCACGGTGGTTCGGCGGGCGCGCCGAGCCTGCTGGAGGTACGGGCCTCCGTGGACGAGGCCGCCGCCGAGCTGGAGGAGCTGGCCGTACGGTGCGAGGAGCTGGCGGCGGCGCAGCACCGGGCGGGGGAGCGGCGCGACGCCTGCGCCGCGCTCGTCGAGGAGCTGGCGCAGCGCCGCCGCGCCGCCGACCGGGAGAAGTCCGGCGTCGCCCAGCAGCTCGGGCGGCTCGCCGGCCAGGCCCGAGGCGCCGCGGGCGAGGCGGAACGGTCGGCCGCGGCGGCCGCCCGCGCCCAGGAAGCCCTGGAACGGGCCGCCCAGGAGGCCGAGGAACTCGCCGAGCGCCTGCTGGTGGCGGAAGAGGCGCCCCTGGAGGAGGAGCCGGACACCTCGGTGCGGGACCGGCTCGCCGCCGACGGTGCCAACGCCCGGCAGACCGAGATGGAGGCCCGGCTCCAGGTCCGCACGCACGAGGAGCGGGTGAAGGGCCTCGCCGGGCGCGCCGACGCCCTCGACCGGGGGGCGCGCGCGGAGCGCGAGGCACGCGCGCGCGCCGAGCAGCGGCGCGCCCGGTTGCGCGAAGAGGCGCGGGTGGCCGCCGCCGTCGCGTCCGGTGCGCGCGGTCTGCTGGCGCACGTCGAGGTCTCGCTCGTACGGGCCGACCAGGAGCGGGCCGCCGCCGAGGCGGACAGGGCCGGCCGCGAGCGGGAACTGGCGGCCGAGCGCGGCCGGGGCCGCGACCTCAAGGCGGAACTCGACAAGCTGACCGACTCGGTGCACCGCGGCGAGGTGCTCGGGGCCGAGAAGCGGTTGCGCATCGAGCAGCTGGAGACCAGGGCGCTGGAGGAGCTCGGCGTAGAACCGGCCGGACTCGTGGCGGAGTACGGTCCCCACCAGCCCGTACCGCCGTCTCCGCCCGCCGAGGGGGAGGACGTCCCGGACGATCCGCAGGACCCCCGCAACCAGCCGCGGCCCTTCGTACGAGCCGAGCAGGAGAAGCGGCTGCGGGCGGCCGAACGGGCGTACCAGCAGCTCGGGAAGGTGAATCCGCTGGCCCTCGAGGAGTTCGCGGCGCTGGAGGAGCGGCACAAGTTCCTCTCCGAGCAGCTTGAAGACCTGAAGAAGACGCGCGCCGACCTGATGCAGGTGATCAAAGAGGTCGACGAGCGTGTGGAACAGGTCTTCAGCGAGGCGTTCCGGGACACGGCGAGGGAGTTCGAGGGCGTCTTCTCACGGCTCTTCCCGGGCGGCGAGGGGCGCCTGATCCTCACGGATCCCGACAACCTGCTCACCACAGGGGTGGACGTCGAGGCCCGGCCGCCGGGCAAGAAGGTCAAGCGGCTGTCCCTGCTGTCCGGCGGCGAACGCTCGCTCACCGCGGTGGCCATGCTGGTCTCGATCTTCAAGGCCAGGCCGAGCCCGTTCTACGTGATGGACGAGGTCGAGGCCGCGCTGGACGACACCAACCTCCAGCGGCTCATCCGGATCATGGAGGAGCTCCAGGAGAGCTCGCAGCTGATCGTGATCACTCACCAGAAGCGGACGATGGAGGTCGCCGACGCGCTGTACGGCGTCTCCATGCAGGGGGACGGCGTCTCCAAGGTCATCAGCCAGCGTCTGCGCTGATCGGGCTCATCTCTTCAAGCCTTGAACGCAAGTCGACACGCTGCATCCACAAAATTCACGTTCCCCACCTCTTGACTTCGAAACCTGAAGGCATAGTCTCGGCAACGTCGTTTTTACCTTCAAGTGGTGCGCGGCGCGATGTTGTGCCCCACTTGAAGTGCTTGCCCCCCACGCCAGGCGACGCGGCCAGGCACCAGGAGTTGATGTGACCAGCACAGCGCAACCACCGGCGTCCGGAGCCCGAGCGGCTCACCCGGACCACCTCGGCCACGTCATCTTCATCACGGCGGCAGCCGCGATGGGCGGCTTCCTCTTCGGCTACGACAGTTCCGTCATCAACGGCGCCGTCGAGGGCATCCGGGGCAAGTACGACGTGGGGTCCGCGACCCTGGCCCAGGTCATCGCCATCGCCCTGATCGGCTGCGCCATCGGCGCCGCCACCGCGGGCCGCCTCGCCGACCGCATCGGCCGTATCCGCGTCATGCAGATCGCGGCCGCGCTGTTCACGATCAGCGCCGTCGGCTCCGCGCTCCCCTTCGCCCTGTGGGACCTCGCCTTCTGGCGGGTGCTCGGCGGCATCGCCATCGGCATGGCCTCCGTCATCGGCCCCGCCTACATCGCCGAGGTCGCCCCGCCGGCGTACCGCGGACGCCTCGGCTCCTTCCAGCAGGCGGCGATCGTCATCGGCATCGCGGTCTCCCAGCTTGTCAACTGGGGCATCCTCAACCTCGCCGACGGCGACCAGCGCGGCGAACTGCTCGGCATCGAGGCATGGCAGGTCATGCTCGGCGTCATGGTGGTCCCGGCGGTGCTGTACGGCCTGCTGTCCTTCGCCATCCCGGAGTCCCCGCGCTTCCTGATCTCCGTGGGCAAGGTGGACAGGGCGAAGGCGATCCTGGCCGACGTCGAAGGCAAGAACGTCGACCTCGACCTGCGCGTCACCGAGATCGAGAACGCGATGCGCAGCGAGCACAAGTCCACGTTCAAGGACCTGCTCGGCAGCCGCTTCGGTTTCCTGCCCATCGTCTGGGTCGGCATCGGCCTCTCGGTCTTCCAGCAGCTCGTCGGCATCAACGTCGCCTTCTACTACTCCGCGACGCTGTGGCAGTCGGTCGGCATCAACCCGAGCGACTCGTTCTTCTACTCGTTCACCACGTCGATCATCAACATCATCGGCACCGTGATCGCCATGATCTTCGTCGACCGGATCGGCCGCAGGCCGCTCGCGCTCATCGGCTCGACCGGCATGGCGCTCGCCCTGGCCTTCGAGGCGTGGGCCTTCTCCGCCGACCTGGTCGACGGCAAGCTGCCGCACACCCAGGGCATCGTCGCTCTGATCGCCGCCCACGTGTTCGTCCTCTTCTTCGCCCTCTCGTGGGGTGTCGTGGTCTGGGTCTTCCTCGGCGAGATGTTCCCCAACCGGCTCCGCGCCGCCGCGCTCGGCGTCGCCGCCTCCGCGCAGTGGATCGCCAACTGGGCGATCACCGCGAGCTTCCCGAGCCTCTCCGAGTGGAACCTCTCGGGGACGTACATGATCTACACATTCTTCGCCGTGCTCTCGATCCCCTTCGTGCTCAAGTTCGTGAAGGAGACCAAGGGCAAGGCGTTGGAGGAGATGGGCTAATCCCCGCTGCCCCTCTCCTCGAACACGGCACTGCCCCGGCTCACCCGTTGAGCCGGGGCAGTACGTCTTCACAGAACAGCTGGAGGCTGCGCCAGCCCTCGTCGACCGGCATCCCGCCGCACAGCGGATGCAGGACGAGACTGTCCGCCGCGAGCCCGGCGCACTCGTCCGGCGTCACGACGCGGTAGACCCCCTCGCCGCGCAGCTCCTCGACGGTGGTCGCCCGCGAACGCACGGCCGACCTGATGTCCTTCGACTGCCACGAGGCGTACGTCTGCGCCTCGTGCAGGAAGTGCTCGCCGTACCGCGCCCACGTGCGGTCAGGGTCCCGCGAGACGTGCAGCAGCGCCGTCCCGGCCGACGGCATCATGCAGAAGCCCGGCCCTGCCTCGGTTCCGAACTCCGCCCGCTGCGCGTGGTAGTACGCCTCCAGCTCCGGCAGGTGCGCGCTGGGGAAGAACGGCAGCCCGAACCGGGCCGCACGCCGGGCCGCCGCCCGCGACGATCCGCCGACCAGCAGCGTCGGATGCGGCTGGGTGTACGGCCGCGGCGTGACGCGCACGGTCCGCCCGCGGTACGGAAAGGGCTCCCCGGTCCACGCCAGGAGCAGCGTTTCCAGCACCTCGTCCTGGAGGGCGCCGCGCCGCTCCCACTCGACGCCGAGCTGCTCGTACTCCTCCGGCCGGTAGCCGATGCCCGCCACCGTGACCAGCCGCCCCCGGCCGATCAGGTCGAGTACGGCGATGTCCTCCGCCAGCCGCAACGGCTCGTACAGGGGACCGACGACCGCCGAGACGGTGACCGCGATGCGCCGGGTCGCGCCCAGTACCGCGCCGGCGAGGACGAGCGGGGAGGGGAGCCACCCGTTCGCGGTGCCGTGGTGCTCCTCGGTCTGCACCGTGTCGACGCCGCGGTCGTCCGCGTACGCCGCCATCTCCAGCGCCGCGCGGTAACGGGCCGCGTGGCCGGCGGGGGTCGCGTCCGGATCGACGAGGTTGAAGCGGACCACTGTGAAGACCATGACGAAACGTCCCCCTCCGCCGGATGCCGGATGCCGGTGTGGCGAAGGGGGACGTTAGTTGACGTGACGTCAGATGGACAGGCTTCCGGCGGGCTCGCGGACGGCCCGCTGCCCGTCCGTGTCCGGCTCCGGGGCCTTCGTCCTCGGCAGCGCCGCGTACAGCAGCCCGGCCACGACGACGGTCGCCGCCCAGCCCAGACCGTTGCGCCCGATCCAGGAACCGGCCAGCGGCCCGGTGAACCAGTCCACCTTCGTGAAGAGCAGACCGCTCACCAGCGCCACCCCCCACGCCGTCATGGCCTGCCAGGCGAAACCGCCGCGGTACCAGTAGCCGCTGGTGCGGGTGGTGTCCATCAGCGCCTCGCCGTCGTACGTGCGCCGGCTCAGCATGTCCACCCCGAAGACGCCGATCCACGCCGAGAACGCCACGGCCAGCAGGGTGAGGAAGGAGATGAACGAGCCGAAGAAGCTCGTCGCGACGACCATCAGCAGGAAACCGAAGACCAGGCTGATGACCGCGTTCACACTCACCGCCCAGGCACGCGGCACGTTGATGCCCAGCGTCTGCGCGGTGAAACCGGCCGAGTACATCGACATCGAGTTGATGAGCAGCATGCCGATGAGGGCGATCAGCAGGTACGGAACGGCGATCCAGCTCGGCAGCAGTTCACCGATGAAGGACACCGGGTCCTTGGCCGACGCCAGGTCCGGCGTGCTGACGGCCATCACCGCGCCCATGAGCACCATCGGCAGGACGACGACGCCCGCGCCGCCGACGGTGGCGGCGACCATGCCCCCGCCCGAGGCGGTACGCGGCAGGTAGCGGGTGAAGTCGGGCCCCGAGGGCACCCAGCTGATGCCGCCGGCCGCGATCGTGCCGATGCCCGCGATCATCATCGCGGTGGAGCCGGCCGGCTTGGCGAACACGGCGGACCAGTCGGTGCCGGCGATCAGGTAGATCAGCACGAGCACGCTGAAGGCGCCGAAGAGGTACGTCGACCAGGTGCTGCACCGGCGCAGCGCGTTGATGCCGAGTCCCGAGACGAGGAACGTGCAGCCGACGAAGAGCAGCAGCGTCACGACGATCAGAGGGGTGTTGCTCTTGATGCCGAAGAGCAGGTCGAGCACGGTCAGCACGGCATAGGCGCCGGTCACCGCGTTGATCGTCTCCCAGCCCCAGCGCGCCACCCAGATCAGCGAGCCGGGGAAGAGATTGCCCCGCTGGCCGAACACCGCCCGGGAGAGCGCCATGCCGGGCGACCCGCCGCGCTTGCCCGCGATCGAGATCAGACCGGTGAGCCCGTACGAGACGACGGGCGCGGCCACCGCGACGACCAGGACCTGCCAGATGTTCAGGCGGTTGAAGACCACCAGGCCGGCGCCCATGGTGAGCAGGAGCACGCTGATGTTGGCGGCGACCCAGGTCGGGAACAGTTCACGGACGCGGCCCGAGCGCTCGTCGTCGGGAACGGGCTCGAGGCCGCGGGTCTCTATCGCGCCCTCGGACTCGGGGGCGGACGTTTCAGGCATGGTGGAACTCCGTGCGGGGGTGGGGGGAACGAACAGCATCTTACGGTCACACCGGCGTACGGTCCCCCCAAAAGGTCCAAATCCTCTCCCGGGCCGTCGTGCGATCGTCCGAGGAAGCCGCTGGAACACGGGCGTGGCTGATACTGGGTGAGTTATGGAAATCCTCATCCTTGCTGTAGTCATCGCCCTGGTCGCGATCGGCGCCATCAGCGGGCTCGTGGTCAGCAGCCGCAAGAAGAAGCAGCTGCCGCCGCAGGCGCCGCCGACCACGCCGACCATCACCGCCCCGCCCGCCGAACCGCACGTCGGCGAGGACGCGGCGCCACCGCGCGACGAGGCGCGCCGGACCATCGAGGAGGTGGACCTCCCCGACGCGTCGACCGCCGTCGAGGAGCCCGTCGCCCTCGAGGACCCGGTCGTCGCCGAGCCCGTCGCGCCCGAGATCGAGGTCCCCGAGCCCACCGCCGGCCGCCTGGTGCGGCTGCGCGCCCGGCTCGCCCGCTCGCAGAACACCCTCGGCAAGGGCCTGCTGACCCTGCTCTCCCGCGAGCACCTCGACGAGGACACCTGGGAGGAGATCGAGGACACCCTGCTCACCGCGGACGTCGGCGTGGCCCCCACCCAGGAACTGGTCGAGCGCCTGCGGGAGCGGGTACGGGTGCTCGGCACGCGTACGCCCCAGGAGCTGCGCGGCCTGCTCCGCGAGGAGCTGCTGAACCTGCTCGGCACCGGCATGGACCGCGCGGTGAAGACCGAGAGCGCCGCCGACATCCCCGGCGTCGTCATGGTCGTCGGCGTCAACGGCACCGGAAAGACCACCACCACCGGCAAGCTCGCCCGCGTACTGGTGGCCGACGGCCGCAGCGTGGTCCTGGGCGCGGCGGACACGTTCCGCGCGGCGGCCACCGACCAGCTCCAGACCTGGGGCGACCGGGTCGGCGCGCGTACCGTGCGCGGCCCCGAGGGCGGCGACCCCGCGTCGGTCGCCTTCGACGCGGTGAAGGAAGGTATCGCCGAGGGCGCGGACGTCGTGCTCATCGACACGGCCGGCCGGCTGCACACCAAGGCCGGGCTCATGGACGAGCTGGGCAAGGTCAAGCGCGTCGTGGAGAAGCACGGCCCCCTCGACGAGGTGCTGCTCGTCCTGGACGCGACGACCGGGCAGAACGGTCTGGTGCAGGCGCGGGTGTTCGCGGAGGTCGTGGACATCACCGGCATCGTGCTGACGAAGCTGGACGGCACCGCGAAGGGCGGCATCGTCATCGCCGTGCAGCGCGAGCTGGGCGTACCGGTGAAGCTGATCGGCCTGGGCGAGGGCCCCGACGATCTGGCGCCGTTCGAGCCGGAGGCGTTCGTCGACGCCCTGATCGGCGACTAGACCGACACGTCGTACGCGAACGCCGGGCGGGCTCCCCACGGGGGCCCGCCCGGCGTTCGTGCGGGTGGCCGCGCCGTCACGCCGGTGAGCGGTGGGCCACGTACGCCAGCGTCCCCAGCAGCAGCCGGGCCGGCGGCGGGGCCTGCGCCGTGTCCAGGGACGGCGGACGGAGCCAGCGGACCGGGCCGAGGCCGCCCAGGTCGGACGGCGGCGCGACGAGGTGGTCGCCGGGACCGCGCCCCCGCAGGTCGAGGTCGGCGTCGTCCCAGCCCATCCGGTACAGGAGGTGGGGCAGCTCCGCGGCGGCCCCGGGGGCGACGAAGAACTGGGCCCGGCCGTCCGGCGTCCCGGCCACCGGGCCCAGCGGCAGTCCCATCCGCTCCAGCCGTACGAGCGCCCGGCGCCCCGCGGCCTCGGCGACCTCGATGACGTCGAACGTACGGCCCACGGGGAGCAGCACCGCCGCGCCGGGGAAGTCGGACCAGGCTCCGGCGACCTCGTCGAGGGTGGCGCCGGCCGGCACCTCGGACGCGAAGTCCAGCGGATGGGCGCCGGGCGCCCGGCAGGACGTGTCGCCGCACGAGCAGGCCCGCGCTCCGGAACCCGCCGCGCCGCCGGAGGCCGCTCTGGCGCCGGGCACGACCGCCCAGCCCCAGAGGCCGGTGTACTCGGCCACCGTCGTGCAGTCCGGCATGCGGCCGCGGCGCCGTGCGCCGGACCGTGTCTCGCGGCCGATCGTGAAGCCCATGCCCCCTCCAACGGGTCCGGTGCGCCGGTGGTTACGACCTGGAGTCAAGTCGTTACGCTCCGCTGCCGTCGAGGTGGTCCGCACGGCGCACAGTGTCGTAGGAGGTGGTGCGGGCAGGACCGAGCGCCCCGGCGCACACCGCTCCACCGACTCCCCATCGGCGTATGTCAAGTGAATCGCGCCTGGCGGCAGGGGAGTTCATTCGTTGGGGTGGCGAATGGTGGCGATTGTGGAATCGCCATGGCCGGAGGGGTGATCGTAGGATTACTTTCGGTACACGAACCCCGGAATAACCGCGCGTGTGGGTATGCCGGAGGCAAGCCGGTTTCCTGTTCGAGGGCTGCATCCCGGGGACAACAGGCCGCAACTCACGGCATTCTGTCAGGGGTTCGGGCAAAGAGACTTCGGCGGGATGGGGGCGTTCCAGTGGGCGGCAGTGGCGCAGGCGGTACGAACGCTGGGAAGCGCCCGAACGAGCAGCTGGGCTCGTGGTTCGTGCGCAGCGGCTGGTCCAAGGGCGAGCTCGCGCGTCAGGTGAACCGCAGGGCCCGCCAGATGGGCGCGCACCACATCAGCACGGACACCTCGCGGGTCCGCCGCTGGCTGGACGGCGAACAGCCCCGCGAGCCGATCCCGCGCATCCTGTCCGAGCTGTTCTCCGAGCGCTTCGGCAGCGTCGTCGCCGTCGAGGACCTCGGGCTGCGCACCGCCCACCAGTCACCCTCGGTGTCCGGCGTCGACCTGCCCTGGGCGGGCCCGCAGACGGTCGCCCTGCTCAGCGAGTTCTCGCGCAGCGACCTCATGCTCGCCCGCCGGGGCTTCCTCGGCACCTCCCTCGCCCTCGCCGCGGGACCCGCCCTCATCGAACCCATGCAGCGCTGGCTCGTCCCCTCGCCCGCCGGGGAGCCCCGCCGCCCCGAGCCGGCCGGATCGTCCCGGCGGCCGTCGCGGCTGTCCAGGCCCGAGCTCGACCTGCTGGAGTCGACGACCGTGATGTTCCGCCAGTGGGACGCCCAGTGCGGCGGCGGGCTGCGGCGCAAGGCGGTCGTCGGACAGCTGCACGAAGTGACGGACCTGCTCCAGGAACCGCAGCCCGAGGCCACCTCCAAGCGGCTCTTCAAGTGCGCCGCCGAGCTGGCCGAGCTGGCCGGCTGGATGAGTTACGACGTGGGCCTCCAGCCCACCGCGCAGAAGTACTTCGTCCTCGCGCTGCACGCCGCGAAGGAGGCGGGCGACAAGCCCTTCGGCTCGTACGTCCTGTCCAGCATGAGCCGCCAGATGATCCACCTCGGCCGTCCCGACGACGCGCTGGAGCTCATCCACCTCGCCCAGTACGGCAGCCGCGACTGCGCCACGCCCCGCACCCAGGCGATGCTGTATGCGATGGAGGCCCGGGCCTACGCCAACATCGGGCAGCCCAGCAAGTGCAAGCGGGCCGTGCGGATGGCCGAGGACACCTTCTCCGACGCCGGTCTCGACGGCGAGCCCGAGCCCGACTGGATCCGCTTCTTCTCCGAGGCCGAGCTCAACGGCGAGAACGCCCACTCGTACCGCGACCTGGCCTACGTGGCCGGCCGCAGCCCCACGTACGCCTCGCTCTCCGAGCCCGTCATGGAGCGCGCCGTCGAGCTCTTCGGCAAGGACGAGGAGCACCAGCGTTCGTACGCACTGAACCTCATCGGCATGGCCACCGTGCACCTGCTCAAGCGCGAGCCCGAGCAGTCCGTCGTACTGGCCGAGAAGGCCCTGGGCGTCGCCCGGCGGGTCCGCTCGGAGCGCGTCAACACGCGGCTGCGCAAGACGGTCGACACCGCCGCCAGGGACTTCGGCGACGTCGCCCAGGTCGTCGACCTCACCGACCAGCTCGCCGCCCAGCTGCCCGAAGCCGCGGAAGCGGTCTGAGGGCCCTTCGGGCGGCCACCACAGACGCCGGCCGCGACAGCCACCCCGTGAAGCCCGACTCGGCTCCCCCGCGCCAGGTCAACCGGGTGGCCGTCGCGGCCGGTCTTGTGCCCGTCGCGACCGATGATTGCGACACGATAACGGCCGTCCGGCGCCCAGTCCCGCGGTTCACCCGCACGTAACACGCACGACCTCTTCGTCATGGGTGCGAAACATCGAGCGGCACTGGCCGAAACCGTGCTGCGTCAACCTCGTGGCCTATAGCGGCGCACCCCTTTGCTGCCGAACAGGCCAACAGGCTCCGCCCCCGCACGGGCCGCACCGACGACGAGGAGACGCCGATGCCTCCAGGCATCACGACGCTTGCCGCAGACAAGATCGAACTGTCTGCCGCCAATACCGGCTTCATGCTCATCTGTTCCGCCCTGGTGATGCTGATGACGCCGGGCCTGGCCTTCTTCTACGGAGGCATGGTCCGCGTCAAGTCCACCCTCAACATGCTGATGATGAGCTTCATCAGCCTCGGGATCGTCACCATCCTCTGGGTGCTGTACGGCTTCAGCCTCGCCTTCGGCTCCGACGTCGGCTCGGTCATCGGCTGGTCGTCCGAGTACGTCGGACTGGGCGACATCGGAGTCACCGAACTCTGGGACGGCTACACCATCCCGGTGTACGTGTTCGCCGTCTTCCAGCTGATGTTCGCCATCCTGACCCCCGCCCTGATCAGCGGCGCCCTGGCCGACCGCGTGAAGTTCACCGCCTGGACGCTGTTCGTCACCCTCTGGGTCACCGTCGTCTACTTCCCGGTCGCGCACTGGGTGTGGGGCTCCGGCGGCTGGCTCTTCGAGATGGGCGTCATCGACTTCGCGGGCGGCACCGCCGTCCACATCAACGCCGGCGCCGCCGCGCTGGGCGTCATCCTGGTCATCGGCAAGCGCGTCGGCTTCAAGAAGGACCCGATGCGCCCGCACAGCCTGCCCCTGGTGATGCTGGGCGCCGGGCTCCTGTGGTTCGGCTGGTTCGGGTTCAACGCCGGCTCCTGGCTGGGCAACGACGACGGCGTCGGCGCCGTGATGTTCCTCAACACCCAGGTGGCCACCGCCGCCGCCATGCTCGCCTGGCTGGCGTACGAGAAGATCCGGCACGGCTCGTTCACCACCCTGGGCGCCGCGTCCGGCGCCGTCGCGGGACTCGTGGCCATCACCCCGGCGGGCGGCGCGGTCAGCCCGCTCGGCGCGATCGCCGTCGGCGCGATCGCCGGTCTGCTGTGCGCCATGGCCGTCGGCCTGAAGTACAAGCTGGGTTACGACGACTCGCTGGACGTCATCGGTGTCCACCTCGTCGGCGGTGTCGTCGGCTCCCTCCTCGTCGGTCTCTTCGCCACCGGCGGCGTGCAGTCCGACGCCAAGGGCCTCCTCTACGGCGGCGGGTTCGACCAGCTCGGCAAGCAGGCCGTGGGCGTCTTCGCGGTACTGGCCTACTCTCTGGTGGTCTCCGCACTCCTCGCCTTCGTCATCGACAAGGTGATGGGCATGCGGGTCCCCGAGGACGACGAGGTCTCCGGCATCGACCAGGTCGAGCACGCCGAGACCGCGTACGACTTCAGCGGAGCGGGCGGCGGTTCGGCCTCCCGCACGGCCGCACCCGCCCCCGGCCCCACCGACAGGGCCGGCGCCGCGACGCAGAACAAGAAGGTGGACGCATGAAGCTCATCACCGCGGTCGTCAAGCCGCACCGGCTCGACGAGATCAAGGAGGCCCTCCAGGGCTTCGGAGTCCAGGGACTCACCGTCACCGAGGCCAGCGGATACGGCCGCCAGCGCGGCCACACCGAGGTCTACCGGGGCGCCGAGTACACGGTCGATCTCGTACCGAAGATCCGGATCGAGGTGCTGGTCGAGGACAGTGACGCCGAACAGCTCATCGAGGTGGTGGTGAAGGCCGCCCGCACCGGCAAGATCGGCGACGGCAAGGTGTGGAGCGTGCCGGTCGAGACGGCGGTCCGGGTCCGGACCGGCGAACGCGGCCCGGACGCCCTCTGACCTGACCGCACGGCGAAAACGGGAGCTGCTGGGTGACGAGCGCAAGAGTGACCACCGAACCGTCCGACGACTCGGGACCCAGCGGCTACGCGGCGGCCCGGCTGCGACTCCTCCAGGAGGAGTCGCGGTCCGGGCCGTCGCGCCGCGCCGGCCTCGCGCGGCTGACCGACGACTGGCTGGAGGCGCTGTTCAGCACCGCGGCCCGCGAAGCGGGGGTGCGCGGCGCGGCGCTCGTCGCCGTCGGCGGCTACGGCCGCGGCGAACTGTCGCCGCGCAGCGACCTCGACCTGCTGCTCCTGCACGACGGCCGCGCCGACAGCGGCGCGATCGCCGCCCTGGCCGACCGGGTCTGGTACCCGGTGTGGGACCTGGGCCTGGCGCTCGACCATTCCGTGCGCACCCCCGCCGAGGCGCGCAAGACCGCCGGCGAGGACCTCAAGGTCCACCTCGGCCTCCTCGACGCCCGGCACATCGCGGGCGACCTCGGAGTCACCGCCGGGCTGCGGACCGCCGTACTGGCCGACTGGCGCAACCTCGCGCCCAAGCGGCTGCCCGAACTCCACGAGTTGTGCCAGGACCGGGCAGCGCGGCAGGGCGAACTCCAGTACCTCCTCGAACCCGACCTGAAGGAGGCGCGCGGCGGCCTGCGCGACGCCACCGTGCTGCGCGCCGTCGCCGCCTCCTGGCTGGCCGACGCCCCGCGCGAGGGTCTCGACGCGGCGCGGCGCCGGCTCCTCGACGTACGCGACGCACTGCACCTGACCACCGGGCGCGCCACCGACCGCCTCGCCCTCCAGGAGCAGGACCAGGTGGCCGAGGCGCTCGGGCTGCTCGACGCCGACACGCTGCTGCGTGAGGTGTACGAGGCGGCGCGCACCATCACGTACGCCGGTGACGTCACCTGGCGCGAGGTCAACCGCGTCCTGCGCGCCCGGTCCGTGCGGCCCAGGCTGCGCGCCATGCTCGGCGGCAAGACCGCGCCCGAACGCACCCCGCTCGCGGAGGGCGTCGTCGAACAGGACGGCGAGGTGGTCCTCGCCCGCACCGCGCGGCCCGAGCGCGACGCGGTGCTCCCGCTGCGCGCCGCCGCCGCGGCGGCCCAGTCGGGGCTGCCGGTCTCGCTGCACGCCGTACGCCGCCTGGCCGCCGTGGCGCGCCCGCTGCCGGTGCCGTGGCCCGCCGAGGCGCGCGAGGAACTCGTCACCCTGCTCGGCGCGGGCGAGGCGACCGTCGCCGTGTGGGAGGCGCTGGAGGCGGAGGGACTCATCACGCGGCTGCTGCCCGACTGGGAGCGGGTCCGCTGCCGCCCCCAGCGCAACCCCGTCCACACCTGGACCGTCGACCGGCACCTGGTCGAGACGGCCGTCCGGGCCTCCGCGCTCACCCGCCGCGTGCACCGCCCCGATCTGCTGCTGACCGCCGCCCTGCTGCACGACTTCGGCAAGGGCTGGCCCGGCGACCACTCGGTGGCCGGCGAGATCATCGCCCGCGACGTCGCCACCCGCATCGGCTTCGACCGCGCGGACGTGGCCGTGATCGCCACGCTCGTACGCCACCACCTCCTGCTCGTCGAGACCGCGACCCGGCGCGACCTCGACGACCCGGCGACCGTCAGCGCGGTCGCCGACGCCGTCGGATCGACCGGCACCCTGGAACTCCTGCACGCCCTCACCGAGGCGGACGCCCTGGCCACCGGGCCCGCCGCCTGGTCCACCTGGCGCGCCTCGCTCGTCACCGACCTCGTCGGGCGCGTCGCCGCCGTCCTCGCGGGCGCCGAACCGGCCGCCCCGGAACCCGCCGCCCCCAGCGCCGAGCAGGAACGCCTGGCCATCGAGGCGTACCGCACCGGCGGGCCGGTCCTGTCGCTGCGCGCCCAGCCGGAGGCGCACGGGGAGGAGGCGGGGGAGGAGCCGGAGCCCCTGGGCGTCGAACTGCTGATCGCCGTACCGGACCAGTCCGGTGTCCTGCCCGCCGTGGCCGGCGTACTGGCCATGCACCGGCTGACCGTACGCACGGCCGAACTGCGGGCCGCCGAACTGCCCGGCCAGGTGGCCGGCGACGGCCCGGCGGAGGTCGGCGGCGTCCTGCTGCTCGACTGGCGGGTGGCGGCCGAGTACGGGGCGCTTCCGCAGGCCGCCCGGCTGCGGGCGGACCTCGTACGCGCCCTGGACGGCTCGCTGGACATCCCCGCCCGCCTTGCGGAGCGGGAGCGGGCGTACGAGCGCAACCCGCGCCGCCGGGGCGCCCAGGCCCCGCCGCCCCGCGTCACGGTCGCCCCCGCCGGCTCCCGCCTCGCGACGGTGATCGAGGTGCGCGCCCAGGACGCCCCCGGGCTGCTGCACCGCATCGGTCACGCGCTGGAGGCGGCGAAGGTACGGGTGCGCAGCGCGCACGTCTCGACCCTGGGGGCGAACGCGGTCGACGCGTTCTACGTCACAGGGACCGACGGCGCCCCGCTGCCGGACACCGAGGCGGCCGAGGTGGCGACGGCGCTTGAGGCCGCGCTGCGGTAGGGGAAGGGGGCGGCCCCCACCGCGGACGGGCAGATACCCTGGGGGCATCTGTGTCCACCCGCCCCCTGACCCGAGGATTCGCGACCGCCGTGTTCGATACTCTTTCCGACCGCCTCGCAGCGACATTCAAGAACCTCCGGGGCAAGGGCCGCCTTTCCGAGGCAGACATCGACGCCACGGCACGTGAGATCCGTATCGCGCTGCTCGAAGCGGATGTCGCGCTGCCCGTCGTCCGGGCGTTCATCAAGCAGATCAAGGAACGCGCCGCCGGGGCCGAGGTCTCGCAGGCGCTGAACCCCGCCCAGCAGGTCATCAAGATCGTCAACGAGGAGCTCATCGGCATCCTCGGCGGCGAGACCCGCCGGCTGCGGTTCGCCAAGAACCCGCCCACCGTCATCATGCTCGCCGGCCTCCAGGGCGCCGGTAAGACGACCCTCGCCGGAAAGCTCGGCCTGTGGCTCAAGGGCCAGGGCCACTCCCCGATCCTCGTCGCCTGCGACCTCCAGCGCCCCAACGCCGTCAACCAGCTCAGCGTCGTCGCCGAGCGCGCGGGTGTCGCGGTGTACGCGCCCGAGCCGGGCAACGGCGTCGGCGACCCGGTCAAGGTCGCCAAGGACTCGGTCGAGTACGCGAAGAACAAGCTGCACGACATCGTCATCGTCGACACCGCCGGCCGCCTCGGCATCGACCAGGAGCTGATGCGGCAGGCCGCGGACATCCGCGACGCCGTCAGCCCCGACGAGGTCCTGTTCGTCGTCGACGCGATGATCGGTCAGGACGCGGTCAACACCGCCGAGGCGTTCCGCGACGGCGTCGGGTTCGACGGCGTGGTGCTCTCCAAGCTCGACGGCGACGCCCGCGGTGGCGCCGCCCTGTCGATCGCGCAGGTCACCGGCCGCCAGATCATGTTCGCCTCCAACGGCGAGAAGCTGGACGACTTCGACGCGTTCCACCCGGACCGCATGGCGTCGCGCATCCTCGGCATGGGCGACATGCTGTCGCTGATCGAGAAGGCCGAGCAGACCTTCAGCCAGCAAGAGGCCGAAGCGATGGCGGCCAAGCTGGCGAAGGGCCCCAAGGAGTTCACGCTCGACGACTTCCTGGCCCAGATGGAACAGGTCCGCAAGATGGGCTCCATCTCCAAGCTGCTCGGCATGATGCCCGGCATGGGGCAGATCAAGGAGCAGATCGCCAACATCGACGAGCGCGACGTGGACCGCACGGCCGCGATCATCAAGTCGATGACCCCCGCCGAGCGCCAGGACCCGACGATCATCAACGGCTCGCGCCGCGCGCGCGTGGCCAAGGGCTCGGGCGTCGAGGTCAGCGCGGTGAAGAACCTCGTGGAGCGGTTCTTCGAGGCCCGCAAGATGATGTCGAAGATGGCGCAGGGCGGCGGCATGCCCGGCATGCCGGGGATCCCGGGCATGGGCGGCGGCCCCGGCCGCCAGAAGAAGCAGCAGAAGCAGGCCAAGGGCAAGCGCAAGAGCGGCAACCCGATGAAGCGCAAGCTCGAGGAGCAGGCAGCGGCCGAGCGCCGCGAGCAGGCCGCGCAGGCCGGCGGCGCGCTGGGACTGCCGGCCGGTCAGGGCGCCAAGGACTTCGAACTGCCCGACGAGTTCAAGAAGTTCATGGGCTGACACCCGCCGTCTCCAGGACTCGGCGGACCGGCACACCCGGTCGTACGCACACAGCGCCGCGGGCGCCCCTCCTTGCCGGAG